>JAEZXM010000369.1 GCA_023419875.1 Pseudomonadota bacterium
CCGCATCGCCTGCTGGAGCAGCTTCTGCCGGCGCGCCCGGGCCTCGGCCGGATCGCTGCGGCGCGCAGGGCCGGGTGTCGCGACCGGGGCGGCGGCCGCCGTGGGGGTCGGGCGAGGACCGCCCGCCGATACCCCGCCCGAGCGCACGGGGTCCAGATCGACGTCCAGCCCGGCCGCGGTCTCGCCGGTCGGCGCCTCGCCTGCCGCCACCGCCAGTCCGAGGAGCAGGAGGCCCGCCATGACCGCCCGCGCGCGTTCGGGCGCCACGTCGGACGGGGCGAAGAACGCCTCCAACGTGGTCGGGCTCTGGAGCCGCGAGACGAGCACCTGCTCCTCGCCCGTCCAGCGGAACGTGCTCGCGACGCTGGGGTAGCCCGAGGCGAGCCGGACCGCTCCACCCGCCACCGGCTGCAGGGCCGAGATGACGAGCGCCCCCGCCTGCGGCCGCTCCAAAGCGTCCACGATGGTGCGGAGCGGCGAGAGGAGGCTCCGACCGACCCAGCCCGGCAGCTCCGCCGACGGATCGAAGGCGTACTGTCCTTCCTCCAGCGCGGCGATGTTGTTGAAGTAGCCCGCCTGCTGTTCCACCAGGGCCCGATCGACCTGCTCCTGGCTCACGACGCCCATCTCCACCAGGATCTCGCCCTGCGGCCGGCGCGTCTCCGCCATCTGCGCGAGGCTCCTCGAGAGCGCGTCGATGTCGATCGCGCCGGCCTGAAGGAGAATGTGCCCGAGCGGCCTCACCCCGGCCGCCACCTGTGCCCCCATCGGCTTGCCGTCCTTGATGAAGAGGCGCGAGGCGCCGTCGTGCTCGACGGTGAGGACGCCGGTGGCGCGCAGGTTCAGCGCCTCGAGCAGGATGGCCGCGAGCGGGGTCCGGGCCAGATCGCCTGGCTCGTGGAGGAACGTCATCCGGGAGGCATCATACCGCTCCCACGAAGGATTCTCGAACTGCTCACCTCGGGGAAGACGCCCCGGTCACCTGCGCGAGCGCGGCGTACACCCCGATGCCCACCGCCACCGCGAGGTTGAGGCTCCGCTTCCCGGGCAGCATCGGCAGCCCGACCTGCCGGTCCGGCCACGCGTCGAGCAGGGCCGGGGGCAGGCCGAGCTGTTCCTGGCCGAACACGAGGAGGTCGCCGGGAGCGAACCCGGCGTCGAACACGGAGCGCTCGGCACGGGCGGTGAAGAGGTGCAGGCGCCCGGACAGGGGACGCCCGTCTCCAGGGCCCGGGAGGCGCGCCTCGAGGTCCTGCCAGTCGCGGTAGACTTCGGGCTGGACGTCCGGCCAGTAGTCGAGGCCCGCGCGGCGGAGCTTCTTGTCTTCCAGCGAGAAGCCGAGGGGCCCGACGAGATGGAGCCTCGAGCCGGTGACCGCGCAGGTGCGCATCGCGTTGCCGACGTTGGGAGGGATCTGCGGGGCGACGAGCACGACGTGGAGCGGGGACGCGGGAGGGAGCAGGACCGGCATGGGCGGGATCGGCATCGTGAACAACCCACGGTCGCGGCGCAACCGGCTCCGGCCGGAGCTGGGCGATCGCCTGCGCGCGCGCCTCGACGGCGAGGGCCTGGTCCTCGACGCCTCGACGCATGAGGAGCTGGACGAGGTGGTCCGGCGATTCCGCGCGGCGGAGATCGACATGCTGGGGGTGAACGGCGGGGACGGCACCGGCCACGTGGTGCTCTCGGCGTTCGCCCGTGCGTACGTGGGCCGGCCGCTCCCGAGGCTCCTCCTCCTGCGCGGCGGGGCGATGAACACGGTCGCCCACGGCCACGGGATCGGCGGCACCCCCGAGGGCATCCTGAAGGACGTGCTGGAGCGGCGGCGGCGCGGCATCCCGCTGCGGACCGTCGAGCGCGACCTGCTCCGGGTGCAATGGGACGGCGGCCCGCCGCGCTTCGGCTTCATCTTCGGGACCGGCGCGGTGGTGACCTTCCTCGAGGCGTACTACCGGCGCCCGAACCCGTCGCCCCTCTCCGCGCTGGGCCTCGTGCTCCGCGGGATCGGCTCGGCGCTCCGGAACGGCCCGTTCGCACTCTCGCTCATGCGCCGCGAGAGGCTCCGGGTCGAGACCGACGGCGAGGAGTGGCCGGACGGCAACTACCTCGCGCTCATCGCCGGCTCGACCCCGGACATCGGTTTCGGGTTCCGCGCCTTCCACCGCTGCGACGAGCAGCCCGGGTTCTTCCACGCCGTGGGCGTGACCTGCCCCATCCTCCCGCTCGCCCTCACGCTGCCCCGGCTCCGCGCCGGCCGGCCCTGGCGCCGGCGCCACGCCCTCGACGAGGTGGCCCGTGAGCTGGTGGTCTCGACCGAGCGACCGAGGTTCACCGTGGACGGGGACCTCTATGCGGCGCGAGACCAGGTGCGCGTGACCACGGGTCCGGGGATCGAGATCGTCGTTCCGTAGCCCCGCCCTCCTCGACCCCGACCCGCTCCCGGGTTACCTTCTCGCGCGATGCGGTTCAGCCACGCCGGCCTCAGCGACGTCGGTCGCAAGCGCACCCACAACGAGGACGCCTTCCTCCTCCTGCCCGAGGAGAGCCTCTACTGCGTCGCGGACGGGATGGGCGGCCACGCCTCGGGGGAGGTCGCGGCCCGGATCGCCGTCGAGGAGATGGCGGAGTTCTTCCGACTCACCGGCCGGGACGAGGACGCCACCTGGCCGTTCAAGCTCGACCCGAAGCGCAGCTACGACGAGAACCGACTCGTCACCGGGGTGAGGCTCGCGAACCTCCGCATCCACGAGCGCGCCCGGACGGACGAGCGCCTGCACGGCATGGGCACGACCATCGTCGCCGTCTCGTTCCCGCGGGACGGGGCCACCGCGCTCGTCGGCCACGTGGGAGACAGCCGCGCCTATCTCTTCCGCCGGGGCGAGCTCACGCAGGTCACCGAGGACCACTCGTTGCTGAACGAGCACCTCAAGGCGCATACCCTCTCCCCGGCCGAGGTGAAGGCCTTTCCGCACAAGAACGTGATCCTCCGGGCGCTCGGCATGAAGTCGGCGGTGGAGGTGGACGTGAACCGCGTCGCGCTCGAGATCGGCGACGTGCTCCTGCTCTGCTCGGACGGCCTCTCCAGCATGGTGCCCGACAAGCGGATCGCCGAGGTCCTGCGCGGCGCGCACGGCGACCTCCGGCGGACCGTGGGCGAGCTCGTGGACGAGGCGAACGCCGCGGGCGGCGCGGACAACGTGACGACGGTGCTGGTGCAGGCGGTGCGGTGAGCGCCGTCAGCTCCCCCCCACCCGCTCGCTCCCCGCCGCGACCACGTCCTCCACCCGCTCCCCCGGCGTGAGCGCGGCGCCCGCCCACACCGCCGCCCGGCGGACGACGGCGCCCGGTGGGACGAGCACGCCGGGGCCGATCGCCGCCTCCGGGCCCACCTCCGCCCCCGCCGCGATCCGGGCCCCCGCGCCGAGAAAGCACGGTTCGTGAAGCTTGGCCCCCGCGGCGACGATCACGCCGGGCTCGGCCCGCACGCCGGGATGGATCTCGGCGGCGGCCCCGAGCGGCTCCGCCCCCGCGAAGCGGCCGAGGGGCACGCGCCCGGCGAGCACGTCCCGCTGCGCTTCCAGGTACCGCGCCGGGGTGCCGAGGTCGTTCCAGTACCCCGAGGCGACGTGACCGCGAACGCGGCCCGTCTCCATGAGCGCCGGATAGACGTGCCGGTTCACGTCCGCCTCGAACGGCGCCGCCGGCACGCGGGCGAGGATCTCCGGCGAGAGGACGTGGACGCCAGAGAAGTGCCAGGGCCTGAGGTCCGCGCCGCCCGGTCCGAACGAGCCCGCGATCCGGCGCACCGCCCCGCCCGCGTCCACCTCGACCGCGGCGTACCGGGCGCCCTCGGGCATCGGGAGGAGGACCATCGTCGCCAGCGCGCCCGAGGCCCGGTGCGCCTCGATGACCGCGGGGAGATCCAGGTCGAAGAGCACGTCGCCGTTCACGAGCACGACCGGATCCGCGCGCGCGAGCAGCCCTCGCGCCTCGCGCAGGGCGCCGCCCGTGCCGGCGATGACCGGCTCGTGCGAGACCGCGAGCGAGATCCCGAGCCGGCGCACGGCCGCAGAGGCGGCGCTCGCCATCGGCTGCGCCAGGTGATGCGTGTTCACCACGATGCTGCGCAGGCCCGCGTTGCGGAGGAGCGCGAGCGTCCAGGCGACGAGCGGCACGCCGCAGATCGGCACCGCCGGCTTCGGCACCCGGTCGGTCAGCGGCCGGAGCCGTGTGCCCAGCCCGGCGCACAGGACCATCGCGGTACCCTCGCCCATGTCTGCGGAGATTACCCCATGCGGCGCCGACCCGAAGCGGGCGCACGGCCGGACGCCAGGCACGCCCGGCTCAGGGGCAGTCGGGCGCGACGACCCCTTCCGGCGGCCGGAAGCCGAGCCTCCGGGACCTGACGACGTCCTCGCAGGCCTCGGCCCGGTCGCCGAGGACGAGCTCGACCAGGCCGCGCCGGAAGTACGCCTCGCCGTCGTCGGGCGCGACCGCGAGCCAGGCGTCCAGGTCCGCGAGCGCTCCGCCCGCGTCGCCGCGGTCGCTCCGCATGGCGCCGCGCCAGAGGAGCGCCTCCGACCGCGGATCGCGGACGATGGCTCGATCGAAGTCCGCGAGCGCTCCCTCCTCGTCCCCGAGCGCGAGCTTCACCTTTCCGCGGTCGCGGTACGCGCCCGAGAGCCGGGGGTCGATTGCGAGCGCCCGGTCCAGGTCGGCCAGGGCGGCGGGGTGGTCCTGCAGGCGGTAGCTGACGACCCCGCGGTAGCAGAGGCCCGGGGTGTAGCTCGGATCGAGCTTCAGCGCGCGATCGAGGTCCCGCTTCGCGCCGGCGAGGTCGTGGGCGTGCAGCTTGACCTGGCCGCGTGCGCCGTACACCCAGGGGCTGCCCTGCCCCTTCTCGATCACGTCGTCGTAGAGGGCGAGGGAGTCGCGCCAGACCAGGGTCCGGCGCCAGGTGAGGAGCGCGAATCCGGCGACGAGGAGCACGAGCGCGGTGGCCCAGGCGGTCCGGAACCGGGGGACGCTCCATCCGCGCTCGTGCACGTGCGCGAGGACGAGGAAGAGGCCCAGGTACGCGAGGTAGGCGTACCGGTTCGCCATGAAACCGTCGATGAGCAGGACCGACTGGCTCAGGGCGACGTTCAGGACGAAGAAGGACAGGCCGAAGACCACCACCCTCCTCGGCACGAGCCTCGACAGGCTCCAGGCAATGGCCGCGAGCAGGAAGGGCGCCAGGTAGTACTGCAGCGGCAGCCAGGCGCCGCTCTTCACCGGGTGCGCGTAGTTCATCGACAGGCCCAGCGGCGCCACCAGGCGAACGCAATAGTGGGCCAGCGCGTAAAGGAAGAGGAGCAGCCGATCCCAGGGCGCGTACCGGACCGGCGGCGCGACGTCGTCCGCGCGCAGCTGGATCGCGAGGACCCCGATGAAGAGCGCGACCGCGAGGAAGGGGAGCTTCTCGAGGACCAGCCGCCGGTCCCACCGGCGGCCCTGGAGGTAGTCCCAGAGGAGCAGCGCCACGGGCAGGACCACCGCCGAGGACTTGGCGAGGACCGCGAGCACGAACGAGGCGAAGGCCAGCGCCAGGTATCGCAGCCGGAAGCCGCGCTCGCCGTGGACGCCGTAGCACCCGAGCGCGACGAGGGAGAAGAAGGTGGCGAGCAGGTTGGTGCGCGCGGAGACCCAGGAGACGGTGTCGACGTTCACCGGGTGGATGGCGAACGCCAGGGCGACGAACAGCGCGATCCGCGGGTTGCGGGTGAGGAGACGGACGATCCAGTGGACGAGGAGCACCACCCGAGGTGGAGGACGAGGTTGTGGAGGTGGTACACGCGGGGATCGAGGCCGCCGAGCCGGTAGTCGAGGGTGTAGGAGACGAGCGCCAGCGGCATGTACATGTATTGCACCGGCGCCGTGAACCAGCGGACGAGGTTGGCGGCGCCGAGCTGCCGGATGTACGGGTTGTCGACGACCACGTCGGGGTCGTCGAAGGAGATGAAGCCGTTCGAGAGCGAGCGGGAGTAGACGGCTGCGGTCAGCAGCAAGATCCCCGCGAGCAGCCAGAGGTGGCGGCGGGTGACGGCCGGCGCCTGCGCGGCCGCGATCGCGCGTTCTCCTCTCCTGCCCCGGTTCCCGGACACCGGCGCATCTTACCTAACGCAGCTCCGGCACGTGCTTCGCCAGGACCTCGTGGAGGTCGGCGAGATCGGCGCGGCGGCCGAGGGCCTCGCGCACGTAGCGGAGCGAGGCGGGGATGGAGCGGAGGAAGTCGGGGTTCTTCTTCACCCGGTCGATGAAGACGAACCGGCCCGCGTCCTTGAGCTTCCGCTGCACCGTGAGCAGGTCGAAGGTCTCGCGGAACGGCCCGTACGCGAGCCGGGGCCCTCCCTCGGCGGCGAGGGCCTCGAGGTAGCGGCGGATCATCGCCTCCACGAACGCCGCCGGCAGCTCCACGTAGCTGTCCCGGAGCAGCGCCACGAGGTCGTACTGCCTCGGCCCGAGGAGCGCGTCCTGGAAGTCGATCACCGCCTGCTCGCCCGAGGGCAGCACCATGAGATTCCGCGACTGGTAGTCACGGTGCGTGAAACCCTTCGGCTCGGCGTCCAGCGCGCGGGCAATCCGGTCGAAGGCCGCGTCCACCACCGGCTTCTCCGCCGGCGAGAGCTTCGCGCCCTTCCATGCCTCGAGCCCCCACTCGTGGAAGTGCATGAGCTCCCAGTGGTAGAGGTCGAAGTCGAAGGCGCGGGTGAACGCCACGCAGCCGTCGGGCCGGCGCTCGGCGGCGGCGCGCAGCCGCGCGAGCTGGTCGATGGCCGCCGGGTAGAGTTTCTCCGGCGCGTCGCCCGCGAGGAGCCGCGTCTCCAGCATCTCGTCCCCGAGGTCCTCGAGGACCATCAGGCCTTCCGGCTCGAAGAAGGCGCGGATCGCCGGGACCCGGACGCCGATCGAGGCCAGGTAGCGCTGCACGTCCACGAACGGGTTCACCGCGGGGGCGCCGCCCTTCGTGACCTCCTCGGGGCGCGCATCCGGGGGCATCACCATCACGACGACCGAGCGCGGGGGGTCACCGGCGCGCCAGTAGCTGCGCATCGAGGCGTGTCCCGCGAGCCTGCGCACCGGCGCGGCGGCCCAGTCGCCCCCTTCGGCCCGGCCCGCGGCCGTCCGGACCCGCTCCTCGGTGGTCGGATCGTGCATGCCCGCTCCTGGTCCCATTGACGCCCCTTCGGAGCCCCGCCTATAACGCCTGGCGTTCACGCCATCCTTCCGCAAGGGGAGCCGAACCGCCCATGGCCTACCACGAGAACGTCCTCTCCGCGATCGGCCGCACCCCGCTCGTCCGGCTCCAGCGCCTGGCCGAGCCCGGCGGCGCGACCGTGCTCGCGAAGCTCGAGTTCTTGAACCCGGGCGGATCGATCAAGGATCGGATGGCGCTCCACGTGGTCGAGAGGGCCGAGAAGGCCGGCCTCCTCCGTCCGGGCTCCACGATCGTCGAGAGCACCACCGGGGACGCGGGCGTCGCGCTGGCGATGACCGCCGCGGTCAAGGGCTACCGCTGCGTGTTCGCCGTGCCCGACCGGATCGCCAAGGAGAAGCAGGACGCGCTCAAGGCCTTCGGCGCGCAGGTGGTGGTCGCCCCCGCGAACGTTCCCGCCGATTCGCCGGACAGCTTCACCTCCGTGGCGAAGCGGCTCGCGGCCGAGACGCCCAACAGCTTTTACCCGAACCAGTTCCACGGCGCGGACAACGCCGAGGCCCACCACCGACTCACCGGGCCCGAGATCTGGGAGCAGGCGGAGGGCAAGGTGGACGCCTTCGTGGCCGGGCTCGGCTCGGGCGGCACCATGAGCGGCTGCGGCCGCTTCCTCAAGGGGAAGAACCCGGCGATCCGGAACGTCGGCGTCGATCCCGCGGGCTCGGTGTTCCACTCGCTGTTCGCGACCGGCAAGCTCGGCCAGCCGCACGCCTTCAAGGTCGAGGGCATCGGCGCGGACATGGCCTGCGGGGCGCTCGATCTCTCCGTGCTGGACGAGGTCCGGCAGGTGACCGACGCGCAGGCCTTCGTCATGGCCCGCCGGCTCGCGCGCGAGGAGGGCATCTTCGCGGGCGGCTCCTCCGGTGCCGCCGTCCACGTCGCCGTCCAGGTCGCGCGCGAGCTCGGCGCCGGCAAGGTGGTGGTGGTCCCGCTCCCCGACGGCGGGCGCCCCTACCTCTCGCGCTTCTTCTCCGACGAGTGGATGCGCGACAACGGCTTCCCGGTGAACGGCGGCGAGACCCTCTCCGCCGCCACCGTGAAGGACGTGCTCGGCCGCCGCAAGGGCGAGGTGATCACCGCGCGCCGCCACGACAAGGTCGAGGCGGTGGTGAAGAAGATGAAGGACCACGACATCTCGCAGATGCCGGTGGTCGACGAGGGCGGCCGGGTCACCGGCATGATCCACGAGTACGACCTGCTCAACTTCCTCATCGAGGGGAAGCACCGCCTCTCCGAGGTGGTCGAGCCGCTCGTGCAGCCGCTGCAAGGGGTGGTCGGCCCCGAGACTCCGGTCGCCCGGCTGCGCGAGATCTTCAACGACGACAACGTCGCCGTGGTGCGCGAGGGCGAGAAGGTCGTGGGGATCGTGACGAAGATCGATCTGATCGAGTTCCTGGGGCAGCGGATGCGGTGAGGCAGGCCTACGCCCGCGACAACAGATCGTTCACCGCCAGCACCAGGAACAGAAAGTCCGCCGTCCCGTACCCGACCACGTACTCCGTCTGCTGCCACAGGTGCGGCCAGTCGAGAAGCTCGACGAAGTCGGGCCGGATGAGCGCGGTCCCCGAGACGACGCCGCCGGGGATGTGTGCGCCGGCCGCGCGGTGGAAGCCGTAGGCCGACGTCACCGAGGAAGCGCCGACGCCGGAGACGAACGAGGCGGGGTTCGCGCCCGGGTGGCAGCCGAGGACGTAGTTGAGCGCCGAGTAGACGGGCTCGGCGGGGACGAGGGCCGGGAAGGCCCGGTGCAGGAAGTAGGCGATGACCCCGACGCGCTGGACGATCCAGCCCGTGCCCCAGACGCGTGACCGGAAGAAGACTCCGTAGGGCGTCTCCGCGAGCGCCGCGTCGAGCTCGGCCTTCATGGCGCGCACCGCCGGCTCCAGGGCCGCGGCGAGCGCGGGATCGCCGACCCGGTCGAGGGCGCGGACCGCGTGCCAGCCGCCGCGCCGGAGGTCCGCGGCGATGGCCTCGCGCTGGTCCACGAGCCAGCGTCCGTACCGTTCTTCACCGGTCGTGAGCAGGAGCTCGACCGCCGCCGCGGTGCGGGCGGCGGCGTGGTCGCCCTGGGTCCTCGCCCAGAGCGCCTCGGCGGCTCGGAGCGACCCGGCCGCGAGCCGGTCGTCATGTCCACGGAGCACGCGGGCGGCCGCGGCGAGGCCGGCCGCGGTCTGGATCTCGCGAACCGGGTTGTCCTCGGTGAAGACCCAACGATCGTCGGGCGCCCCGGGCACGCCGATGGGGACCTGCGCGGCCGCCGGATCGTGGGGCCGGTTGTCGGTGACGTTCACCGGATCGCCGATCCACGTGTACTGGAGGAGATCGGGCTCGATGATGCCGCGGTAGAGCCGCCCGAGCGCGCGCCAGCCGCCGAGGACCGAGAGCACGCCGTGCTCGATCTGCTGGAGGATGTCGGGCGTGCCGTCGGGCCGGCCGATCTCCACACGGCGCTGCGCCTGGTCCACGGTGGTGTCGTCGTGGTCCACGCCGAAGAGCTCACGCGCCAGCGCCAGCCCGTGCACGGTGTCGATCTGCGACTCGACCCGCAGGTCGTGATCCCCGGCATCGTGCCAGCCGCCGCGGTCGAGCCCCGGCACGCGCTCGCCCGGCGCGAAGCCGCAGAGCGTGGACGGCCCCTGGGCGTAGCCGTCGAAGTGGAGGTGATCGACCGGGGCCATCCGCGCGTCGTCGAGGTGGCAGGCGCCGTGCCAGATCCGGTTCCGGTCGGTGACGCGCATGTGGCACATCTGGACCGGGAGGAAGTACTCGAGCGTCGGCTGCCAGACGTGCCGCTCGTACACCTCCGCGGCGATCCGGAACGGGCTCGACGAGACGTCGCCCCACCGGAGCACGTACATGCCGGCGGTCCGGACTTCGGTGAAGTCGAGCTGCACGCACTGGTAGCGGAGGAAGCGCCCCCATTCGCGCGGCGCGAGCTCGCGGACCTGTGCCGGCTCGCCGGCGGTCGATACACGAACGAGCGAGGCCGGCGGCCGCCGCTCGTCGTTGCGATCGAGCGCCACCACCGCCACCTTGGGCTGCGCCGGGTGGTAGCCGACCTGCGAGACCTGGATCACCGGGTCGGCCCGGAAGCCGGGGAGGACGTTCGGCGCGATCCGCCACTCGATCGCGCGCTCCGATGCGCCGTCCGGCACCAGCGAGCGGACGATGAACCAGCCGTTGGTGTGCCGGCCCCGGCCGTCGAAGAGCTCCAGCGCGCCGGGCGTGAGGAGCTCGACGATCATCCGCTGCCGGTCGACCTCGGGCGCCACCGCGAGCCGGCGCCCGGCGGCCAGCGCTCCGGACCCGTCGGCCTGGAGCGGGAAGAGCCCCGAGGCGCCGTCCAGGTTCCAGGTCCGCCCGAAGAGAAGGCCCGGAAACAACTCCAGATTGAGGCCCACGCGCCCGGCCCACGCCTCGGGCAAGGGCCGCTCGAGATCCACCCGGAGCCGGAACGCAGCGCCCTCGGGGACCAGCCGGACGGTGTACTTGAAGTGAAGGTCGGGGTAGCGGACGGGGTTGAAGCCCTTGCGATCGCGCCCCGGGTCGGGGAACTCGAGCTCCTGGAGGAGCTCCCCGCTCTCGCGGTCCACCTGGCGCGGAGACGCGCGGGGGACCGGTTCCCACTGCCCCGGCGAGCGATCCAGCCGCAGGTCGCCGTTGGACGCGACCCGCACGCCGTTCTGGATGATGGAGACGCCGCCCTGGTGGCCCTCCGGGTACTCGTCGTGCCCGAGCATGACGTCGAGGCCGGGCATCTCGAGGTACTCGAGCTCGTTGATCCTCAGCATTCGACGGGGATCCCTATCACGCCGCGCACCCGCCCGCCCTCGCCCGGAGCCGGCCTGCGTGCCGGCCTCAGGGCGGCGGCGCGGTCGACTCCCGGACGACGAACTCGACCTCGGGCAGGTCGTCCGTGGGCGGGACCCTTCCGTTCAGGAGATCGAGGAGCGATCGGGCCGCGCGCCGTCCGATCGCCTCCAGCGGCTGGCGGACGGTGGTGAGCGGCGGGGTGGTGAACCGGGAGCCGGGGAGATCGTCGAACCCGACCAGGGAGACGTCCTCGGGCACGCGGAGCCCGCGCCGGTGCAGGCCGAGGTGGGCGCCGTACGCGCTCTCGTCGTTCGCGGCGAACACCGCCGTGAAGCGCCGGCCCGATGCGAGGAGCCGCTCGACGGCCTCGAGCCCCTCGGGCGGGAGGAATCCGCCCGGCACGACGAGCTCCGGGTCGTACTTGATCCCGTGGGCCTGCAGCGCTCGCCGGTACCCCACCGCGCGATCCACTGCGTCGAGATGCTCGGGCGGTCCGGCGAGGTGGGCGATGCGGCGGTGCCCGAGCTCGATCAGGTGGCGCGTCGCGAGCTCGCCGCCGAGCGCGTTGTCCAGCTTCATCGAGAACATCCGGCTCCCGCGCAGCGAGCGGCCGGAGACCACCGTCGGCACGCCGGCGGAGAGGGTGCGGATCTCGTCGTCGTCGAGGCGGCAGGTGACGATCACGATGCCGTCCACGCGCCGGGAGAGCAGATCGCCGAGGCGGCGCGCCTCCGCCTCCCGCTCGGTGGGCCCCCCGAGCACCACCGGGACGTAATCCGAGCCGGCGAGAGCCTGGGTGAGCCCGCGGAAGATGCCGCCGAAGAACGGGCTGTCCACCTCCGGCGCGAGGACGCCGATCGTCATGCGCCGTCCCTTGCGCAGGCCGTGGGCCATCGGGTTCGGGCGGAAGCCGAGCCGGGCGATGGCGTCCTCGACCGCCCGCTTCTTGGCGTCGGCCACGCGGGCGGTGCCGTTCAGGATGCGCGAGACGGTGCTCGGGGATACCCGCGCGGCGCGCGCCACCTCGACCAGCGTCGCCGCCGCGCCGGAGGGCCGGCCCTCGGGGTCGCCTCGCGGGGGGCGCGCCGAAACCATCTGCCTCCTCGTCCCGGACCCGTCGCCGGACATGGTCCTCCCGTCGCGTGCCGCCCGACCCTTGAATACCCCACCGCCGCGGCCGTCACGACGGCTGGTCGCCTGCTAGCTGCCCGAGTTTTCCACCACCAGGAAACGCCCCAAGTGTGGCCCATCGCTTCCGTTGACACGAACGGTGCGCTTCCCGAGGATGGGCGGCCACGAAAACGATTTCAAGCCGTTCTGCAGCAAGCCCGCGCGTGCGGCTGGCGAGGTGAAGGGACCGTCGAGGGAGCTCGCGGTCCGCGCGCGGCGCGCTGGTGTCGTCGTCGCAGTGGTGCAGTCGCAGCGGAGTCGGGCCGGGGCCTTCCGTCTCGCGCCCTTGTTCAAACGGGGAGATGAAAATGCGCAGAGCATTGCTTGCACTTGCCGTGCTGGCCCTCGCGGGCCTCACGCGTGACGCTCAGGCCGCCGAGAAGCGCAAGGTGACCCTCTGGAGCTTCGCGCAGAACAACGTGGACGAGTACGTCGCCCGCAAGGCCGAGATCGAGGCGAAGTTCAACATCACCCTCGACATCCAGGTCGTCCCGCAGGACGGCTTCATCCAGAAGCTCCAGGCCGCCATGAAGGCCGGCGAGGGCGCTCCGGACGCGATCGAGTGGATGATCGAGAACAACCGGATCCTGAACGCGAACCCGAAGAAGTCCGCGGTCATGCCGCTCAACAAGTTCGTCGGCAAGTCCGCCGCGTTCAAGAACGTGCTCCCCGGCCGCGTGGCCTGGGTCACCTACGGGAAGAACGTCTACGGTCTCCCGCACGACGTGCACCCCGTCGTCCTCATCTACAACGACACGCTCTGGAAGTCGGTCGGCGTCGACGTCGCCACGATCGAGACGTGGGACGACTTCTTCGAGGCCGCCAAGAAGCTGACGGCCGAGAAGAAGGACGGCAAGTCGGTCCACTTCGCGCTGCCCTCCGGCAACGACGGCCTCGCCAACACCATGTTCATGATCTGGCAGCAGACCGGCGCGCAGATCCTGAAGGCGGACGGCTCCCCGAACTTCACCTCGCCCGAG
This sequence comes from Pseudomonadota bacterium, assembly GCA_023419875.1. Lineage (GTDB taxonomy): Bacteria > Myxococcota > Myxococcia > Myxococcales > Anaeromyxobacteraceae > Anaeromyxobacter. The sequence goes on from JAEZXM010000369.1 coordinate 13,219, forward strand.
TTCGCCGCGTACGTGAAGAAGTGGTTCGACTGGTACAAGACCGGCGCCTTCACGGCGTGGGACTGGGGCAACTTCAAGGCCCTCCTCGCCAACGGCACGCTGGCCTCCTACACCTCGCCTGACTGGTGGGTCCCGCAGGTCACCCTCGCCGCCACCGGCGTCGACGGCGACTCCAAGGTCGAGAAGAAGTACGAGTTCAAGGTTCGCCCGCTCCCCGTCTACAAGAAGGGCGGCCCGACCTCCTCGTCCTGGGGCGGCTCGTTCATGGCGATCCCGAAGGGCACGAAGGATCCGGGGTTCGTCTACCAGGTGATCGAGTACATCCAGTACGACCCGAGCGCCCTGAAGGCCCGCTGGGCGACCTCCATGCTGCCTCCGTTCGCCGAGGTCTGGAGCGACCCGATGTTCTCGAAGCCCGATGCCCGTTTCGGCGGCCAGTCGCTCGGCGCCGTCATGGTCCAGGGCGCGAAGACGATGCCCAAGGTCGTCTCCGGCGACATCTTCTGGGACACGCTGAACGACTTCTCGGAGCAGTACACCGAGATGGCGACCGGCAAGGTCTCCGTGGAAGAGGGCCTGAAGAAGGTGCAGGAGAAGGCCCAGGCGCGCTTCGAGGCGCTCAAGAAGTCCTAACGCCGAGCAGTACCTGTTTCGCCTAGCGAGCCCAGGACCGGGGCGTCAGGCCCGGTCCTGGGCAGCTCGGTTCCAGTACGACCCCCACCGACCCTGGAGCACTCATGTTCACGTGGACCTGCCGGGGTCCTGGCGGGTACCGTGGGCTCCCAATTCAAGGGGTACGCGGAGGGCGGCCGTGAAGATGCTCGGGCCGGGTAGAGGAGAAACCAATGTCCTTCCTTGAGGCGATTCGCGCCATCACCCGCAAGTACTTCGTCTTCTACGGTCGCGCCCGCCGCGCCGAGTTCTGGTGGTGGATCGTATTCGCTGCGATTGCCGCCGCGGCGCTCGTCTGGTTCCGCGCGATCTCGTCCGCGGAGACGGCGTACCCGCTCCTGCAGAACGCCCGGACCCCGATCACCCTCCTCGCGGTCGCAGCCCTCGGGATCCCCACCCTCGCGGCGATGGTCCGGCGCCTGCACGATGTCGGCTGGTCCGGCCGCTGGTTGATCATCCCCGGCCTCTCGGTGCTCGTCGCCAGCTACCTGAAGAACCGCGGGGAGCACCTCGCCCGTCGCGCCACCTTCCTCGCCGAGCGCGCCGAGGAGGAGGGGGAGGAGTTCGTTCGCGGGGACTACTGGTTCGACGCCTTCTCCAAGGCGGAGACGTTGACCGCCAAGCTGCAGGCGCTCCCGATCTCGATCCAGGTGCTCCTCGCCTTCGCGCTGGTCAGCGCCCTGGTCGTCGTGGTGCTCCTCGTGCTTCGCTCTCAGCCCGCGCCCAACAAGCACGACGCTCCGCCGCCGCAGAGGTCCGTGGACCGGACCAGCGCTTGGGCGATGATCGCTCCCTTCCTCATCGGCCTAATCATCTTCAACGTCTACGTGTTTGCGCTCGGGTTCCGGATGAGCTTCACCGACGCGCAGGGGTTCGACCCGGACGTCAATTTCATCGGGCTCCGGAATTACAAGGACATCCTCTACGCCGACCCGCTCGTCTACAAGGACTTCTACCGAGCGATCAAGGTCACCTTCCTCTACACGATCGGCGGCCTCGTCACCCAGGTTCCGGTGGCGTTCGTCCTCGCCTACGTCCTCAACACCATCCCCTTCTTCCGGATCCGGGCGGTACTCCGGGCCGCGTTCTTCCTCCCCTGCCTCATCAACACGGTGACGATCGCCCTCCTGTTCCGGATGTTCTTCAACCGGGACCAGGGCATCTTCAATCACGTGCTGGGCTCGCTTGGCCTCCCATCGCATACCGACTGGCTCTTGCACTCGCAGTGGGCCATTCCACTCATGATCGCGGTCTCGTTCTGGCAATGGACCGGGTTCCACATGGTCTACTTCCTGGCCCAGCTGCAGACGATCGACCCGACGCTCTACGAGGCGGCCAAGATGGACGGCATCTCGCCCTCCGGCCAGCTCCGACACATCACCCTGCCGCTCATGCGGCCCGCCTTCACCTTCGTGATGGTGACGTCGGCGATCGGCGGGCTCCAGACGTTCGACCTCGTCTTCATCCTCTTCCCCAACGCGACCTTCGGCCCCGGCGGCGTAGCCAAGACGCTCGTGGCCTTCATCTTCGACCAGGGGTGGCAGCAGGACCAGCTCATCGGCCTCGCCTCGGCCATCGGCTGGCTCACCTTCATCATCATCGCCGCGGTGAGCGCCCTCCAGATCCGCTTCCTCGGCCTGGGCAAGCACGGCGAGGCCTAGTCTCGCGAGGAGACCACCGTGATCGAAACCACCACCTCTCCCGCCCGCGCCGGCCGCAGCGACCCCGGCGTCTCGCCCGTCCGCACGCGGCGCAGCAAGCTGAACCGCCTATCACCGCTTCAGCTCCTGGGCGTCGTCATCCTCTGCGGCATCGGGCTCGTCTATCTCTACCCGCTCTTCTGGCTCGCCGATTCCGCCTTCCGGCCCGCGGTCGAGATCTTCCAGTACCCGCCGCTCCTGTTCCGCGACTTCCAGCGCGGCATCACGGAGTACACCCTCGGCTCCATGAACCTCGCCCTGGGCAAGTGGAACGTCGATGCCGCGTTCGGCATCTCGGTCCTGGTGACCTTGAGCGGCATCTTCCTCGTGCTGCTCGTCTCTTCGCTCTGCGCGTACGCCTTCGCTTACATCGAGTTTCCCGGGCGCAGGTTCCTGTTCGCCTTCATCCTCGGCACGATGATGCTGCCGCTGACGACGATGATCCTCCCCTCCTTCCAGGTGATGAAGGGCCTTGGGCTTCTCAACACCCTGTGGGCAGTCATCGTTCCGTACGCGATCTCGGCGTTCGGGGTGTTCCTGCTCCGGCAGTACTACATCAAGATCCCGCGCTCGTTCATGGAGTCGGCCAAGGTCGAGGGGGCGGGCCATCTCCGCATCTGGTGGAGCATCATCCTGCCGCTCTCGCGCCCCGCGCTTGCGGCCCTCGCCATCGTCCAGTTCCGCGCGGTCTGGAACGACTTCCTGTTCCCGATGATCCTGCTGCCCGAGAAGTCGGGCACCCTCCCCATCGCGATCAAGGTGATGGACAGCCAGAACTTCAACAAGCCGTACGACGCCATCATCGCGGCCGGCTTTCTGACCGCGGCTGTGCCGATGCTCTTCTTCCTCATCTTCCAGCGGCAGTTCATCGAGGGCCTTGCCGGCGGCATCAAGGAGTAACCCCGCGAGGGGAGCCTTCAAGGGCCGGGACGAAAACGCTCCAGGCGAGGCGCCCGCCCGGCCGTCCGCTTTTTCGGGTACCCAGGGCCGACCCGCCCCGGCCCGTTCGGCTTGCGTCCCTCCGATCCCGACGGCAAGTTGCCCGCAGGCCATGGACGATCCCACCCTGCCCGCTGCAGCCGCCACCATGACGCGCGAGTCCGCCGACGACGAGCCTCGCCTCGACGTCCGGGCGCGGGTCCTCGTCGTGGAGGACGAGCACGAGCTGCGCGAGCTCATCGCCCACTGGCTCGAGACGCGGCATTACCAGGTCTCGGAAGCGGCCGACGGGGTCGATGCGATCGAGCTGCTCGAGGCCGGGCTCGAGCCGGACGTGATCCTGCTCGACCTCGCGCTTCCGAGGATGGACGGCCGCGCCTTCCTCGAGTGGCTCCGCGCCTCGCCCAGGCACGCGCACAGGCGGGTGATCGTCGCGAGCGGGTATCTCGACGAGCGGCCGGTGGACGCCGACCGCACTTTCGCGAAGCCGTTCCGGCCCGACCTGCTCGAACGCGCCCTCGAGCGGCTCACGGACGAGTGAGTCAGGCCGAGGCGCCGGCCGAGGGCGCGATTGCGCCCGCCGCACATGCTGCCCGCACGTACGCGTGCGCTTCCTCGATCGAGCCCACGAGGCAGGTGCTGCAGCCCGGCGCGTCGTCGTAGACGAGGACGAAGCCGCCGGTCACGAAGGCGGGCTCGAACTCCTCCCATCCCACCTCGACCACGCGCGGCGTGGATTCACCCGCCACGGCCAGCGTGAGCCGGCCGCTCTCCTCCTCACGGCAGGGGCGGGCGTCGCGGGCCTCGGCCCACCGGCGCAGCTCGAGGACATCCTGGGTCGTGCGGAGCATGTGTCCGAGATAGGCACGGCCCGCTGGACGCGCCGGGCGATCTCACACGGTCGCAAGTACCTGCCGGGCCGCGCGGACGCCGCTCCGGAGGGCCCCCTGCACCGTGCCGGCGAGCTCCGGCTCGGTCGCCTCGCCCGCGAAGAAGAGCGTCCTCGCGACCGGCTGAGCGAGCGCCTCGGCGGCGCCGGCCGAGCCCACAGGAAAGACCGCGTACCCGCCGCCGGCGAGCAGATCCCTGCTCCAGTCGACCACCTCGGCCGCCTCGAGGCGGTCCTCGAGC
>JAEZXM010000378.1 GCA_023419875.1 Pseudomonadota bacterium
GGCTCAGGGTGAGCGGGGGGCGGGGCCTGCGCCGGCCGCGCCGGTGCCGGCACGGCCCGCGCCGAAGCCCGCCCCGCGGATGGACCCGTTCGGCCTGGCGGAGGCTCCTGCGCCCGCGCCGGCGGCAGAGCCCAGCACCGAGATCTCCTGGGACGATCCCGGCGCCGCGGGCCTCGAACTCTCGATGGACGACGCAGGGCCCGCCCCTGCCGCGGCCCCCGAGGCGATCGACCTCTCCGAGGACGACGGCGCGGCACCCGATCTGGAGCCTGCGCACACGTTCGTTCCACCGGCTGCGTCCACGGGCCATCAGCCCGGACCGGCGGCGGGTGGACCGGAGGAGGCCGCCCTCCGCGACGCGCTCTCGAAGGCGTCCCGCGAGGTGATCGAGCGGGTGGTCTGGGAGGTCGTTCCCCAGCTCGCCGAGACCATCATCCGCGAGAACCTCGACCGGCTCGTGAAGCGGCAGAAGGGGTAGGCAGCTCCCCGCATCGCCTGCTCGTGGTTCCCGCGGCCCCCGGCCGCAGGGACACCATTTCTCCGCTTCCGCACCGGGCGCGACTCCCGTAGGTTTGCCGCTTCGGAGACCAATCGTGAACGACGAAAAGACCACCGCGCTGGCCAAGGGCTACGCGCACCAGGACGTCGAGGCGCGCTGGTATCGCTTCTGGCAGGAGCGCGGCTTCTTCCACGGCGACGAGCACGACCACGCCCGGCCGCCGTTCTCGATCGTGCTGCCGCCGCCCAACGTGACCGGCTCGCTCCACCTCGGCCACGCGCTCACCGCCACGCTCCAGGACGTCCTCGTCCGCTGGAAGCGCATGAGCGGCTTCAACACGCTCTGGCTCCCCGGCACCGATCACGCCGGCATCGCCACGCAGATGGTCGTGGAGAAGGAGCTCCAGAAGACCGAGAAGCTTTCGCGCCACGACCTCGGCCGCGAGGAGTTCCTCCGGCGCGTCTGGGCGTGGAAGGAGCGGTTCGGCTCGCGCATCGGCGAGCAGCACCAGGCCCTGGGCGCCTCGCTCGACTGGGCGCGCGAGCGGTTCACGATGGACGAGGGCCTCTCCCGCGCCGTCCGCGAGGTGTTCGTCCGCCTGTACGAGGAAGGGCTCATCTACCGCGAGCGGAAGCTCATCAACTGGTGCCCGCGGTGCCACACCGCCCTCTCCGATCTCGAGGTGAAGCACGACGAGGCGCACGTCGGCGAGCTCTGGTCGTTCGCCTACCCGCTGGTCGAGCCGCTCGGCCCCACGACCGAGATCGTCGTCGCCACGACGCGCCCCGAGACGATGCTGGGCGACACCGCCGTCGCCGTCCACCCCGACGACGAGCGGTACAAGGCGCTCCTGGGCAAGAAGGTCCGTCACCCGCTCACCGGACGCGAGATCCCGATCATCGCCGACGCGATCCTCGTGGACCCGGCGTTCGGTACCGGGGCGGTGAAGGTCACGCCGGCCCACGACTTCAACGACTTCGAGGTCGGGAAGCGGCACGGCCTGGAGATGCTCTCGGTCATCGGGCCCGAGGGGAAGATGACCTCCGAGGCCGGACCGGTCGCGGGCCAGGACCGGTTCGCGGCGCGCAAGGAGGTGAAACGCCTCCTCGCCGAGCTGGGCCTCGAGCGCGGGTCGAAGACCCACCCCATGCCGCTCGGAAAGTGCCAGCGGTGCGAGACCGTGCTCGAACCGCTCCTCTCGCTCCAGTGGTACGTGAAGATCGAGCCGCTCGCGAAGCCCGCCGTCGAGGCGGTGGAGCAGGGCCGGACGAAGTTCATCCCCGAGCAGTGGACCAACACGTACATGGCGTGGATGCGGAACATCCACGACTGGTGCATCAGCCGCCAGCTCTGGTGGGGGCACCAGATCCCGGCCTGGTACTGCGCGGACGGACACGTGAACGTCGCGCGGCAGGCGCCGCAGGCGTGCGCCACCTGCGGGAAAGGCGAGCTGCGTCAGGACGAGGACGTCCTCGACACCTGGTTCTCGTCGGCGCTCTGGCCGTTCTCGACCATGGGCTGGCCCGACGAGACGGCGACGCTCCGGACCTTCTACCCGACCTCGGTCATGGAGACCGGTCACGACATCATCTTCTTCTGGGTCGCCCGGATGATGATGATGGGCCTCCACTTCATGGGAGAGGTGCCGTTCCGCACCGTGTACCTGCACCCGATGGTCCGGGACGAGAAGGGCGACAAGATGTCGAAGACGAAGGGGAACGTCATCGATCCCCTCGTCATCACCGAGAAGCACGGCGCCGACGCGCTGCGGTTCACGCTCGCCGCCCTCACCGCCCAGGGCCGCGACATCAAGCTCTCGGACAAGCGGATCGAGGGCTATCGCGCGTTCGCCAACAAGATCTGGAACGCGAGCCGGTTCGCCCTCATGAACCTGTCCGGGTACACCGAGGGTGGGACGGACGTCGGCGCGCTCCCGCTGTCGCCCGCCGACCGGTGGATCCTCGCCCGGCTCCAGCGGGCGGTGAACGAGACGATCGAGGCGCTCGAGGCCTTCCGCTTCAACGATGCGGCCACGACGCTCTACCAGTTCGTCTGGCACGAGCTGTGCGACTGGTACATCGAGCTCTCGAAGGAGGCGCTGCTCGGCGACGCGCCCGGCGTCCCGGCCCCCGACGATCGTCCCGGCCGGCGTGCGGCGCAGGCCGTGCTCGTCCGCTGCCTCTCGACCGCGTACAGGCTCCTCCACCCGTTCATGCCGTTCATCACGGAGGAGCTGTGGCACGTGCTCCGGTCCGAGGTCCGCGCGGATTGGCGGGAGTCGGTGTTCGGGGCGCCATATCCCCATAAGGGGACCATTGACGAGGTCGCGGAGCGGAGCTTCGGCCCCGTGATCGGCATCGTGGATGCGATCCGCAATGTTCGCGGGGAGATGAACGTGCCGCCCAAGGCGGAGCCGCGGGTCGTCATCGCCGTCTCCGAGCCGGACGCGCTGCGCACCGTGCGGGGCGAGGCTGCGCGGATCGCCCGGCTCGCACGTGCTGTCGTGGAGGTGGTCGAAGGTCCGACCGCCCCGGCTGCGCCCCAGACCGCGGTGGCGGTCGGGGCAGGGTTCGAGCTGCGGGTTCACCTGGCGGGCGTCCTGGACCTCGCCGCCGAGAACGCCCGGATCGAGAAGGAGCTGGCGAGGCTCGATCAGGACCTTGCCGGGATCGAGCGAAAGCTCGGCAACCCCGACTTCGTCCAGAAGGCACCGGCGGAGGTGGTGGAGAAGGACCGGGCCCGGGCGGACGAATTGCGTGAAAAAAGAGGAAAGCTGGAGGCGCATCGTGCGATGCTTTCGCCCACCGAGGCGAACCTCGCCAGGAGGGACACCATGGAAAACCAGAACGAGCCCAAGCCCGTCGCGGAGGCAGCGCCGGCTCCCGTCCAGCCCGCACCTGCGCCGGTCGTACCCGAAGTGCAAGCGCCTCCCGCGGTGAGTGAACCCACCGTGAAGAAGGCCGCTCCGAAGAAGCGGGTCGCGCGGAAGCCGGCGAAGAAGAAGGCCGCGAAGAAGACGGCGAAGCGCGGGGCAGCCAAGAAGGCCAAGAAGCCCGCCAAGAAGGCGAAGAAGGTTGCGAGGAAGCCCGCCCGCAAGGCGAAGAAGAAGGGCAGGCGGTAAGCAGAACCCGATGCACCTCCTGCCCGCCCAGGTCGAGCGGCTCCTCGACCTCGCGCTCGAAGAGGATCTGGCGCTGGGCGACGCGACCAGCGAGGCGACGCTCGACCCCGACATCCAGGGCGAGGGCGCCTTCCTGGTCAAGGAGGACCTGGTCCTCGCCGGGACCGCCGTCGCGGTCCGGGTGTTCGAGCGGCTGGGCGCGTCCTGCCGCTTCGATCGGCGGGACGGGGATCGCGTGTCCAAGGGCGAGGTGGTCGGGACGGCCCGGGGATCTGTTCCGGCCCTCCTCGCTTCCGAGCGCACCGCCCTCAACTTCCTGCAGCGACTCTCGGGCGTCGCCACCGCGACCCGCCGCGCCGTGGACGCGCTGGCCGCAGGGGGAGGGCGAGCCCGCCTCCTCGACACGCGCAAGACGACGCCGGGCTGGCGCCACCTGGAAAAGGCAGCCGTCCGAGCCGGAGGCGGCACCAACCACCGGCTCTCCCTGGGTGACGGGATCCTCGTGAAGGACAACCACGTCGCGGCGTGCGGGGGCGTCGCCGAGGCCGTCCGCCGGGCCCGCGCGCGGGCCGGTGCCATGCTCCGCATCGAGGTGGAGGTGGTGGACCTGCCGGGGCTCGACGCAGCCATCGCGGCCGGCGCCGACATCGTCCTCCTCGACAACATGGACGACGGCCTGGTCGCGGATGCGGTGCGGATCGCCGCCGGGCGGGTGAAGCTCGAGGCGAGCGGGAACATGACCCTCGAGCGGCTCCCGCGGATCGCGGCCACCGGGGTGGACTACGTCTCGATGGGCGCGATCACCCACGGCGCACGGGCGGCGGACATCTCGTTCGAGCTGAAGTGACGCCCCCTCATTGACACCCCCATCCCTCCCTCCCACAATTCCCCCGATGGCCGCCGAATCGGCGCACTCGGAGGAGCTCGTGCTCGGCTTCCTGGCGGAGGCCGGGGACGAGTTCGTCTCCGGCGAGGCCATCAGCGACAAGCTCGGGCTCACCCGCGCGGCGGTCTGGAAGCACGTGGAGGCGCTCCGCGCGCACGGCTACCGCATCGACGCCGTTCCTGCCCGGGGGTACCGCCTGGCCGGCATCCCGGATCGCCTCACCGCCCTCGAGCTCCGGCCCCTTCTCAACACGCACGATCTCGGCCAGACGTTCCACCACTTCGCGGTGATCTCCTCGACCAACGACCACGCCCGGGAGCTCGCGGAGCAGGGCGCGGGGCACGGCGAGGTGGTGATCGCCGAGTCACAGACCGGCGGCCGGGGACGGCGAGGCCGGCCCTGGGTGTCGCCGCCGGGCGTGAACGTCTACCTCTCGGTCGTGCTCCGGCCGGAGCTGCCCCCGGCGCGGGTGACCGAGCTGACCCTGCTCGCGTCCGTCGCCGTCTGCGACGCCCTCCGCCAGGCCAACGTCCCGGCGGCGATCAAGTGGCCCAACGACCTCCTGGTCGGCGGCCGCAAGATCGCGGGCATCCTCACCGAGCTCGCCTCGGAGCCGGAGCGCGTTCACTGGGTGGTCGTCGGGATCGGGGTGAACGTGAACGCGACCGAGGCCGACTTCCCGGAGGAGCTGCGTCCCATCGCCACCAGCGTCCGCATCGAGCGGGGCGCGCCCGCGCCGCGCGCGCTGTTCGTGGCGGCGTGCCTGACCGCGCTCGAGTCCTGGCTCGATCGGCACGAGGCGGAGGGGTTCGCGCCGGTGCGCGAGGCGTGGCGCGAGCGGAGCGAGACCCTGGGGCGCGACGTGATCGTGCGCACCGAGGGGCGCGACGTGGCGGGAAGGGCGGAGGACATCGACGCGACCGGGGCGCTGCTCGTGCGCACGACCGGGGGCGTGGAGCGGATCCTCTCCGGAGACGTGGTGACGGTACGAGCGCAGTGACGGCCCGCCGCGTTGACCGTCCGGAGCCCCGACGCTACGCTCCCGACCGTGCTGCTCGCCATCGACGTCGGCAACACCAACACCGTCCTGGGCGTGTACGAGGGTCCCACGCTCCGCGATCACTGGCGGATCGAGACCTCGCACGCCCGGACCGGCGACGAGTACGGCGTGCTCCTCCTCCAGCTGTTCGCCGCGGGAGGCGTGAACCCCGCCCAGGTGGACGCGGTGGTGATCTCGAGCGTGGTCCCGCCGCTGGGCCGGACGCTCGAGGACATGTCGCGGCGGTACTTCGGCCGCCCGCCGCTCTTCGTGGGACCGGGGGTGAAGACGGGGATCCCGATCCTGTACGAGAACCCGCGCGAGGTGGGAGCGGACCGGGTGGTGAACGCGGTGGCCGCCTACGAGCGCTGGCGTTGCGCGCTGGTGGTGGTGGACTTCGGCACCGCCACCACCTTCGACGCCATCTCCGCCAGGGGCGAGTACCTCGGTGGCGCCATCTGTCCGGGCGTGGGTATCTCGATGGAGGCGCTCTTCCGAAGCGCCTCGAAGCTGCCGCGGGTGGAGTTCATGCGGCCGCCCACCGTGATCGGCCGGAACACGGTCGCGTCGATCCAGGCCGGGCTGACCTACGGGTACGTGGGGCTGGTGGACGGGATCGCCGCGCGCATGGCCGAGGAGATCGGCGCCGCGCCGGGCGGTCCGGGAGCGACGGCGGTGAAGTGCGTCGCCACCGGAGGGCTCGCCCCCCTCATCGCCGGGATCTCGAAGACGATTCACGAGGTGGACGAGCACCTCACGCTGGACGGGCTCCGGATCATCTGGGAACGGAACCGGTGAATGCGCGTCAGGAGCTGACCAGATGCCCGAGTGCCCACTGCCGCTCGACGTCCTCCCGAAGCCGCTGCAGAAGCACGCCGACCCCGCGGCTCCTGCGCCGCTCCGGATGATGGGGGCGAAGGGACTCGTCCCCGCCGTCGCCCCGGTGGATCTCACGACCCTGCTCTACCTGCTCTCGTTCGACGCGGACGCGGCGGTCCGGGAGACCGCGGTGAAGACCGCCGAGGGCTTGCCGGACAAGATCTGGGGCGTGGCCCTGCGGTCCGAGGGGCTGAAGCCCGCGGTCCTCGACTGGCTGGCGGATCGGTTCGCGGGCAAGGAGCCCGCCGTCGAGCTCGTCCTCCTGAATCCGAGCACCTCCGACGAGACCTTCGCCCGGATCGCCGACGGCCTCTCGCAGAAGCTCGGCGAGATCGTCCGCCAGAACGAGTTGCGCCTGCTCCGCCACGAGGGGATCATCCGCGCGCTCTGCCGGAACCCGAACGCGCTCGCCTCCACCATCGACGGCGCCTGCGACTTCTGCGTGCGCAACGGGCTCACGCTCCTCGACGTCCCGCAGCTCGTCGCGGCACACAAGCGCGTGCACGGGGTGGATCCGGCCGCCCAGGCGGCGCAGCCGCAGGAGACCGCGGCGGCCCTCATGGCGGAGTACGACCAGGAGCTCCGGCAGGAGGGCGCGCCCGAGGGGCCGCCTCACGCCGAGACGGCGGAGGAGGTGCAGAAGAAGCTCACCATCACCCAGCGCATCATGAAGATGAGCGTGTCGGAGAAGATCAAGCTCGCCACGCTCGGCAACAAGGAGGCGCGCACGCTCCTCCTGCGCGACGCGAACAAGCTGGTCTGCATGGCGGCCGCCACGAGCCCCCGCATCACCGACGGCGAGATCATCGGCCTCGCCAACTCGCGCACCTGCAACGCCGACGTGCTGCGGTACGTCTACTCGAACCGCGAGTTCCTCCGGACCTACTCGATCAAGATCGCGCTCGTGAAGAACCCGAAGGTCCCGCTCCCCACCGCGCTGAAGCTCCTCCAGACCCTGCAGGAGAAGGACATCAAGGATCTCTCGCGGGACCGCAACGTGCCGCAGACCATCCAGGCCCAGGCGAAGGCGTACATGATGAAGAAGGAAGCCGCGGCCCGCGGACCGGTCGGGGGCGACAAGCATTAGCCGCAGAACCACCCCCCGTTCTCCCGCGGAGGGGATTTGGCCCCACGCCGCCGGCTCCTTACGTTCTCCAAGGCCGTCACGGCCCCGGAGGACGGAATGGCGGAGAACTCTACCGAGAACGGCGGCAGGGCCGAGGGGATGCGCAGCCAGGCGAGCGCCGTGGCCGCGGGCATGGAGCAGCGTTTCGACGATCTCCGCGGGTACGCCGAGGACGCCGGGAGCATCATCCGCGATTACGCTCGCGAGCATCCGTGGGCCGCCGTCGGCATCGCCGCCGGCATCGGGTTCCTGCTGGGTCGGCTTCTCTCCCGCACCTGACGGGGTGCTCGCACCCGTACGTCACCGGAGTCGAGGAATGGAAACCAACGAGGTGGGCGGGCGGTTGGAGGGCGGCGTGGGGGACCTGCGCGTGGCGTTCCGCGAGCTGGGCGCCGAGGCGCGGGAGGCCGCCTCCCGCTTCGCCGAGGCGGTCGAGCTCGATCGGCGCATGGAGGAGACGCCGATGGCCGTGCTCGGCGTCGCGGCGGCCGCGGGATTCGTGCTGGGGGGCGGCCTGTGGCCGCTGCTGCGGCCGTTCGTCAAGTCCGCGTTCCGCGCCGCCATCTCTCCCGGCAACCTGCTGGCGATCGGCGCGGCGCTCGGCGCCATGCGCGCAGCCGCGCGCGAATCCGATCCCGGCGGGGCCTCCGCCGCGACACACTGACCGCGGGATCGATGCGTGCCCGCCGCGAGCTCGTCACTCGTGGCGCTGACCCATGCGCAGGCGGGCGCGGGCGCACGAGCGCGCGCGACAGAAGCGACGGGGCGGGCGAAACCCTGCCCGTTTGTGCTTTCCGTGAATTCCTCCGCGATGGGTCGCCGCATTGACTTGTACTGGGAGCGAAGGCACTCTCGACCCGCTCGAGGTGAGGAAACAATGATGGACGTGCAGCGCGGTGAGAGTGGTGAGGTGTTGATCCGGGTGGGAGGAACGTTCGATCGAAACGCCGCCGCGCGACTCACCCGCAGGATCTCCGAGCTGCCCAGGGCCACCCCGCTGGTGATCGACTTCTCCCGGGTGGACGACCTCCAGGACGTCGGCGTCGCCACGGTCGCTCAGGAGCTCGCCGGGCACTCGGGCGTCGCCTTGCGAGGCCTCGGGCGCCACCACCTCAGGCTGCTGCGCTACTGCGGGCTGGAGCTGCCGTCGCCCCGCGCCGACCTCGCGGACCGCGAGATCTGAGCGCCCCTCACGAACACCTTGGCCCTTCGACTCCGCTGACCCTGAGCCCTTCGACTCCGGGCCCGCTTCGCGGGCCCTACGCTCAGGGTGAACGGCGTCGAAGGGCTCAGGGTCGGTCGGCCTCTCACGACACCTTGGAGGATTTCTCCGGTGCCGCGGCCGGCTCCGCGGGCAGCCCCTCGTCGAGGAGCTGGGCGGCGATGGCGATCGCCTTGCGGACCTTGTCCTTCACCTTCTCGTCGCCCTTGATCTTCTGGTAGGCCTTGAAGACGCGTTCCTCGTTCTTGGCGCTCTGCGCCTCGAGGTCCGCGACGCGCTTCGCCAGCTCCGCGGTGCGGGCGTCCACCTCGCCGCGCGCCCCCTCGGCCTCGCCACGCGCCACGATGAGCTCGGTGCGGGCGGACTCGAGCTCCCGCTCGAGATCGTCGATCCGCGCCGCGTCCGCGGCGCGCTCCGAGAGACGGCGCTCCGCCTCGGCCAGCTTCGCGCGGAGCGACTCGAGCTCCATGGTCGCGCGGCGCGCCTCGTCGCGCGCCGCCTTGAGCTCCGCATCCGCTTTGCGGGCCTGGGCGGTGGCCGTGTCGAGCCGTGCGCGGGCCAAGAGCTGCGGCAGATGATGATAGCTCTGCGGCCCGACCACGACGTCGACCGTCGGCGCACGGCGGATGATCTCCTCGCCCTCGGCCTGCGCGACGCAGCCCGCCACCGCGATGCGCATGTCGCGCCCGTTTCGCGCGGCCTCGTCCTTGGCAAGGCGCAGCCGGCCCAGCTCGGAATAGACCTTTTCGGAAGCTTTTTCGCGGATGTGGCAGGTGTTGAGGATCACCAGGTCCGCATCCTCGGCGCTCGCGGTCTCGACAAAGCCTTCGCCCGCCAGCGTGTCCACCATGCGCTGCGCATCGTAGACGTTCATCTGGCAGCCATAGG
>JAEZXM010000514.1 GCA_023419875.1 Pseudomonadota bacterium
GCACCGACGAGCCCGCCCAGGAGGAGGGCCGCCGCGCCCGCCGCCACGATGACGACGACGGGGTGCCGCCGGATCTGCAACCGCACATCGAGGAGCTCGCGGCGGCGGCGGTCCAGCTCGGCGACCAGGCGGCCGAGCTCCTCGCGCAGGGAATCGATCTCGCCCGAGACCCGCCGCACCTGGGATCCATCCGGCGCGCTCACGCGACTTGCTCCTTCGCCCACCGCAGGCTCTGGCGGACGGAGCTGCGGGTCGCATCGAGCGGCGTGCGGACCCGCTTCGCCCACCCCCACAGGCCCGCGGCGGTCCCCACCGCCAGCACCACCGCGGCGATGATCAGCGAGGCGGCCCAGCCCGGCAGCACGCCGGCCTCCGCGAGCGCGAAGGCCACCGCCACGAGGAGCATCTGGAGCGTGAGCAGCGCACAGAGGCCCGCGACGCCGAGCCCCTTCACCATGCGGAGCTCGGTGCGCAGGTCCTCCCGGGCCTCGGCCTTGGCGAGCTCGACCTCCTTGCGGGCGAGCTCGCTCCCCTTCTTCGCGAGCTCGGTGACGAGGTCCCGGAGCGGAAGGGCGCGGAGGCGGAGCTCGGTGCTCTCGAACGCGCCCAGCGGCTCGCGCTCGTCCACCGTTCGCACCGTGGCGACGACCTTTCGTTGCATGACCCCTCCCGACCCGGGCGCAGCCTCGAGCGCGGCACCCGGACGTCGCGTTCAAGAAGGTGGTTCCGCAGCTGCGCCGACGCACGGGACAGCAAAGGGGACGGCGGTGGGTTCCCTGCGGGACGAGGGGGTCGCAGGTTGCGGGAAGGAGGAGCGCCATGGAAGGCGACGAGATGCAGCCGGGCGAGCAGCCCGAGGCCCCGCCGAAGAACGAGCCGAAGGAAGGATCCGGCGACGCGCCGCGCACCGATCTTCCTCCCACCCGCGAGCCCTACTACGAGGGCTACTTCGGAACGGGGGACGAGGAGGGCGTCCGCGGCGAGCGGGACGCCGAGGACGAAGAAGGGATACCGGACGACCCGGCCGAGAAGCGGACACCCAAGGGCGAGTCGCTCTGACGTCCGTGGTTCACGCGGCGTGAGGCCCGGTCCCGCCGTGGCCCGCCGCGTTCCGGCGGACCGCGTCCAGGAGGTCCGCGAGCGCCACCGGCTTGAACAGCACCTCGCGGGCGCGGATCGACTCGCTGCCCAGGCGGCTCGCGGTGATGACCACCACCGGGATCTCCCGCAGGCGCTCGTCCCGGAGCTGTTCCTCCCGGAACTGCCAGCCGTTCATGCCCGGCATCATCAGGTCGAGCAGGATCAGCGAGGGCGCGCCGTCGACGGCAGCGCGCAGGAACTCGAGCGCCGCGCGGCCGCTCTCGAAGAGGCGGGTCTCGAAACCCTCCTCCGAGAGCGCCTCACCCAGCGCTTCGCGCACTTCGTGGTCGTCGTCCACGACGACGATGGAGGTCGAGGCGTCCATGCGTGATGGCCCGAGAATCTAGACCCATTCGATTTGCCGCGAGCGGGCCATGTGGGGCGAGGCGGGCGATCCGCCGGTGCGCAGGGGAGGGGAGGCGCCCACCACGGCCCGCATGCTCCCGGCGGCGCGCGGGCAGACCGACCGCTGGAGTGTCTCTTACGGACATGGGCCCTCGTCCCCACCTTCCAGGTCGAACCCGAAGGGGAGGAGACCAGCAAGGATACGCGGGGAATCGCGGAAGGGATGACGGTACGGGCAGCGGACGGCAAGAAGCTCGGGAGCGTGATCGAGTGCGCCGAAGAGACCTTCGTGGTCGAGAAGGGGCTCTTCTTCCCGAAGGACTTCACCATTCGCTACGACCAGGTGGCGGAGGTACGGGAAGGCGAGGTGTACCTGAACGTGGCGGACCTCGATCTGGGGGAGACCGCGGGTCAGGGCGAGACCGTGGGCCAGGCGCCCGTGACCGCGAGCCCGACGGGCGTCGCGGCGGGCGGGACGCTCGGCGGCGCCGGACTCGGGGCTGCGGGTACACCGGCCGGCGCGGGCGTCGGCGCCGGCATCGGCGCGATCGGGGAGGCGGTCCGGGACGAGCCGCGCAGCGACATTCGCGACGAGGTGCGTGTGCCACTCGCGGCCGAGGAGGTGGAGGCGCAGAAGGTCCAGAGGGAGGCCGGTGAGGTCCGTGTGCACAAGGACGTCCAGACCGAGCAGAAGCAGATCTCGGTGCCGGTGACGCGCGAGGAGGTGCACGTGGAACGGGTCCCCACCCAGGGGACGCAGGCGCCAGGCGAGGCCGCGTTCCGCGATCAGACGATCTCGGTGCCGGTGCGCGAGGAGGAGGTCGAGATCCGCAAGCGCCCGGTGGTGACGGAGGAGGTGCGGGTGGGCCGCACCCGCCGTGAGGAGGAGCGCCGGGCGGACGTGGAGGTTCGGCGCGAGGAGGCGCGGATCGAAGGCGCCGACGAAAAGCGGGAGGTCGAGGGTTCGCCGGGGCTCGAGAAGAAGGCGGACTACCCGCGCTCGGACATCGACGATCCCGAGCGGCGCTGATCACTTGGGGTGATGCCGGTGGAGCGTGGGCCCGGCGGCCTGGGGCGGATGCCTGCTCGAGGACCGCACGGTTCCTCGGCCGCTGGGCAAAAGAAGACCCGGCCACGGGGGCGACCGAAACAGGAGGGGGGGGATCCGTGCTCCAGCCTGACCCCCGCGGGCCGGGTGAGAGAACAGTACGGGAACGCGATGGCCCGGGCAAGGAAGATTCGGCTGGCCCGCGGTTCTGGTCCACGATGCCTGCCCCGACGCCCACTTGGCCCGCTGGCACCCGCCCGGTGCGGGGGAGGACGGGCGTGCGGGCGAGCCCTTCCCAGTCGCGCCCCCGGATCAGGTGCCGCGGTTTGACCCCGGCCGCCACCGGGCGATAGGGTCCCTGCACGGCGCGTGGGGCGGTGAGCGCCATCGCCCGCGCCGGTCGAAGGAGCGTTCGAGATGCAGGCCGCGCTGTTTCCTGGGGTGGTGGTCGCCGTCGCAGCCGCCGTGGTCTTCTTCCGCACGATGGGCCGGCGCCGCGCCGCGCGACTCAAGATCTCGGGCGGTCGCAAGTCGCTCGCCCTGAACCTGCACCGCAGCCGCTATTGACGATCCGTGAAGCAGCGCGGGCGTCCGGGCCTGTGCTCGCGGAGCGTCCGCCTGCCGGTCCGTCCCACCGGGGGTCCCCGTGCGCCGGGCCCATGCACAGGTTCGCCCTGGGTACGGATCCCGGAGGGTATGGACATGGCGGAATCGGAGACGGTGGTGTACGGAGCAGCCCGGCGGCCCGAGCGCGTGAGCTGGGGGGCGCTCTTCGCCGGCTTCATGGTGGGCGTGGGTGTGCTCTTCCTCCTGCTGTCGCTGGGCGCGGCGGTGGGCCTGACGAGCGTGGATGCGCGGGACCTGTCGTCCTGGAAGAACATGGGGATCGGGGTGGGCATCTGGGGCGGGATCTCGGCCATCATCGCGTCGTTCTTCTCGGCGTGGGTCACCGGCAGGATGTCGTCGGCGCCGGACCGGACCTCGGGCATGCTGCACGGCGCGGCGCTCTGGGGGCTGACGTGGTTCGTGGG
>JAEZXM010000568.1 GCA_023419875.1 Pseudomonadota bacterium
ACGGTCGCGCCCGAGGTCATCTACTTCGCCCCGAAGAACATCTGGGTGCTCACCACCCAGTGGGGCGCGACGCCGTTCCGGTATCTGACCTCGACCAATCCCACCAATCCCAACAGCTGGGGCAACGAGGGCTCGCTCTTCTCGGGCAGCATCTCCGGCTCGAACACGGGGCCCATCGACCAGGTGGTGATCTGCGACGCCACCACCTGCTACCTGTTCTTCGCCGGTGACAACGGGAGCATCTACCGGTCCAGCATGCCGATCGGGAACTTCCCGGGCACGTTCGGGCAGCAGACGACGATCATGACGGACTCCACCAACAACCTGTTCGAGGCGGTGGAGGTCTACACGGTCCAGGGCCAGAACCGCTACCTCATGCTGGTCGAGGCGATCGGGAGCCGCGGGAGGTACTTCCGCTCGTTCACCGCGACGAGCCTCGGCGGTTCGTGGACGCCGCTCGCCGCGTCCGAAAGCAATCCGTTCGCGGGCGCGAACAACGTCACGTTCAGCGGGAGTGCCTGGACGACCAGCATCAGCCACGGCGATCTGGTCCGCGCCAACCCCGACCAGACACGGACCATCGATCCGTGCAATCTCCAGCTGCTCTATCAGGGCTGCCAGAGCTGCGGGGGCGAGTACAACCTCATCCCCTGGCGTCCGGGCCTGCTGACGCTGCAGCGCTGACAGGCGCTGGAACTTGTGAAGACGCGTCCGCGCACGGGTGTTCTCCGTGCGCGGACGTCGTTTGATGGGCTCGGCGGCAAACGGTCAGCGCGACCTGCCACCGCTCGCGACCCCGGGCGGCGCGGCGATGCCCCACGCCTGCTCGCGCAGCTCCGCCATTTGGCAGGCCCGCGTGCTCGGCCCGTCGAGGTCGCCGTCCTCGAGCAGGGCCACTCCGCTGCAGCGGCCGCAGTAACCGCTCCGCGGGCAGGTCCCGCACACGTCCAGGGCGCCGAACCGGCGCGCCCGGAGCTGCTCCATCGCCGGCGATCGCCACACCTCGGCCAGGGACGCGCGCCTCAGGTTGCCGGCGGGCTGGCGGAGCAAGGTGCAGGGGAGGACGTCGCCCTCGGAGGAGATCACGAGCAGGGACCGGCCCATCCCGCAGGTCGCACGATCGGGCGCGACCCGCGCGCTCCGGGGAGTGTCGTAGGCCTGCGTGGCGGGGTCGGCGAGGAAGGACACGAGCTCGCGGTCGTCCCCGCGACACTGCGTGGGCCCGCACCCTCCGTCGAGGGCCGGCGCGATCTGCGGGTCGAACGCCACGCTCGCGCCGAGCCGCTCCGCGAGCCGCCGCACCGGCGCGTGATCCTCGACGCTCCCGGCGAGGAGCGGGCACTTCACCCCCAACGGAACCCCCGCGCGCCGCAGCCGGAAAAGGCCGCGGATGGCGCGCGAGAGCGACCCTCGTACGCCGGTCACCGCGTCGTGCCGCGCTGGCGAGAGGCTGAAGACGCTCACCTCGACGGAGAACGGGCGGAGCGCGGCCAGGCGGCGGACCGCCTCGCGGGAGAGGGCGATCCCGTTGGTGTAGACGCGGAAGGCGAGCCCGACCTTCCGCACGTGCTCGGCCACCGTCCAGAAGTGCGGCGACAGCATCGCCTCGCCGCCCGAGAGCGTGATGGAGAGCGCCCCCAGGGCGCGCGCCTGGTCCACCGCGGCGCACCACTCGGCCGCGGAGAGCTCTCGCGGCGCGCGGGCGTGCACCGGCCCCTGATAGCAGTGGACGCACCGCGCGTTGCAGCGGGCGGTCAGCTCGAAGTGCACCGTGAGCGGGATGCAGGCGCGCGCCGCCTTATTGCAGATCTCGGCGAATCGGCTCACGCCGCGAGCCTCGCGCGCCGGAGGAGCGCGTCCACGTCCGTGTGCGGCCGGAACGACAGCCGGCCGAACGGCACGGCGGTCGCGACCCGGGCGCACAGCTCGAAGCCGGTCCGCTCCGCCCGCCCGACCCCCGGCACGACCATGTTCGTGCAGAGGTGACGGAGTGCCCCGCCCGCCGGCAAGACCTCGGCGCGCTCCGCGTCCCAGGCGAGCGTCCAGATCGCCGCCAGCGGCGCCGCACCGGGCCGCCCCCGCCACCACGGGGTCCCGTGAACGGAGAACCCGTCGCCGCCGGGGACCACCGCGCAGACCTCGTCGGCGAGCACGTCGCCGGCCAGCCCCGCGAGCGTGCTCTTTCCCGCGCCCGAGCGCCCAGGCGCGACGTGGGCCGCACCGTCCACCACCAGCGCGGCGGCGTGGAGCAAGCACCCGCCGCGATGGGCGACGTCGAGCGCCATGGCGGCGCGCACCAGCGCGCCGAGCACGAAGAGGTGTGGGTCGAGCAGCGCCTCGCCCTGCCCGCTCACGGGATCCAGAAACGCGTGGCGCTCGCACCCCTCGAGCCGCAAGACTTCGTCGCGCACGACCACGCGTCCGGTCATCCGCTCCCCGGGCGGCAGCGAGCCGGGGTGCAACTCGAACCTCCAGCGCGCCGCCCCGCTCGATCGCACGAACGCGCCGTACCGAGTTTCGAAGAGGCGCGGAGGCGAGCCCGCGACGTGGAGGTCGATCCGGGCGCCCGCCAGCTCCAGCGCTACGGAGGCCATCATCCTCCCGGACCCATCGGTATTTCCACACACGTAAGCTGACTCTGGAACAAGCACGTCAGGGCCACGGTGACCGCGAACGGCTCGTCCCAGGCGATGGCCGGAGGCTCGTACGACGGCGCCGGGGGAGTCGCCGTCGGGAGCTCGCGACCGTGCTGGTTCGTGTCGTCCTGTTCCACACTCATCCGACCGCTACCTCCACGCGAACGATAGCGCGATCGTCGACCGCGATTCCAGCCCTCGGCCGTAAGCGGATCGTCGCGCGAGAGGCCGGATTCACACGTCGAAGACGCCGGTGACACGCGACCGTGGAGTGGGCCGACCAGCACTCGGCTGGTACCCTGCTCTTGGGGAAGCAGCAACCGACCGCGCAATCCCCGCGCTCAGGATCGATCATGGCCCGTCTCCACTCACGGATCGCCCTCTCGACCGTCGCCGCGCTGATCCTGGCGAGCTGCGGCCGCGATCCCGCGCAGAGGCTCTCGGAGAGCTACCCCGTGGCGGCCCAGAAGATCCTGTCGAGCGACGGGTTCGCGCCCACCGGCGAGGCGTATCTGCCGAAACCTCCCACCGTCGCGAAGTCCGCGGATCCCCTGGCAAGCCGCGGCGGCCTGGTCCTGCAGCTCCCCGCGAACGGCGCGGATGAGGCGATCTTGAAGGTGCGTGGTGCGACCGATGTGCGGGTGCGTGAACGCGGGGCGAGCGGGGCGCCGACCCCGGTCGGCGCGGCCATCGCCTACTCCCGCAAGGGCGGCACCGCGTACTGGAC
>JAEZXM010000067.1 GCA_023419875.1 Pseudomonadota bacterium
AGCGAGTTCATCCCCAGGCTCGCGGAGGCCAAGAAGCTCGTCGCGAGGGTGGTGGACGAGGACGGGCGCGTCGTGCGCAAGGAGCTGGAACCCATGGACCTGCTCCTCATGGAGGCGGACCAGGGACAGCTCGTCGTCACGGGGCTCTCGGAGAAGGCGCTCCTCGAGCGCCTCGGGGGAGGGCGGGGCACGGTTCCCTCCGGCTTGGTGGGCTCGATCGTGAGCCTGGACCAGGGGGCGAGCGTGAAGCATGGCGCGATCTTCTATCGGGTCCGATTGCTGGTGGCGCGGAGCTGGCTCGAGCCGCTGGTGAGGATCTTCACGGAGCCGCCGGCGGCGCAGTGACGAGCTCCGCGCCTCGCTGGAACACGCCCAGCGCGCACTTCCCGATGTCCTCGGCGGCAATCCCCGGCAGGCGCGCCCCGCCGAGCGGGAGCGCCAGGACCAGCCCGCCGTCCACGCCTCTCCGCGGGCCCACACCGAAGAAGATGGCTGAAACGGCATCGCCAGCAGCCGATGGCGGGAGCAGAATTCGGTGATGGTCACTGGATCGCCCGCCGTGCTCACCGTCCGCTTCGCCCTCCTCGTCGCCGCCGTCTGCCTCTCGGCGCCGGCATCGGCCCAGCAAGCCGTCCCGCGCGCGGACTACGGCGCCCGGCTGGAGCCGAAGGATCGCATCCTCCACGGCGGGGGACAGGATCCAGCGGGGTTCGTCCAGTACTGGCGGGTCATGGGCGAGGGGGCTCGGCCGGCGTTCCTCATGCACTACCTCCAGCTCCGGTCGGTGCGGGACGGCAGCCTCGCCGGGCTCGCGAGCGAGCTGGCCGGCTACGAACAGGACGGCGTGCACCTCGCCGTGCAGATCGGCCTCGCGATGACGGAGGACGGGAAGCCGACCTCGCATTACGAGGGGAAGGTCGCCGCCGGGGAGCACGACTTCAACATCGACGCGCTCTGCGACGAGCTGGAGGTGCTCGGGCACCCCGTCCTGCTGCGCATCGGGTACGAGTTCAACGGCACGACCTGGAACGGCTACCGGCCGAAGACGTACGTCGAGGCGTTTCGGCGGATCACCACCAAGATCCGCGCGCGGAAGCTCGAGGTCGCGACCGTCTGGGACGCGGCCGGCGAGCTCGACCACCTGCAGGGCGTCATGGACTACTACCCCGGCGACGAGTTCGTCGACTGGTGGGGGCTCAACCTCTTCTCGGGGCCGAAGGGCTCGGCGATCAGCGCCTTCATGTTCAGCAAGCCCATCGCGCGGTTCCTGGACGCGGCCGAGCAGCACGGAAAGCCCGTGCTGATCGGCGAGGCGACGCCCCGGTACACCGGCGTCGGCGCCGGCCAGAAGAGCTGGGACCGCTGGTTCGGCGATTTCTTCGAGCTCATCGCCCGCCGGCCCGGGATCAAGGCGATCAGCTACATCAACTGGGACTGGTCGAGGTTCCCGCAGTGGCGCGACTGGGGCGAAGCGCGCCTGGAGCTCGACCCGGTGGTGGCGGCGAAGTTCCGCTCCATCGTCTCGAGCCCGCCGTACCTGTCCGGCGGCACGGAGGAGGTCGTGCGCGCGGCGCTGCGCCTCCCACGCGAGCCTTCCGCGGAGGGTTCCGGCGAGCCCGGGGAGGGCATACGGTGACGTCGACCTCGCGTCGACGGGAAGGGGCGGAGAGTTTCCCAGGCCTCCTAACGCAGGAGGTCGGAGGAGAGTGACAATGACGCGGTCCGTCCGGCTCGGCGCCGCCGTGCTCGTCGCTCTGCTCTCCGCAGGGGCGCGCGCCGAGAGCGAGGGGTACTACTGCCACGCCTCCACGTACCTCGCCTACGAAACGGCCTGGGGCCAAGGCTTCGGCGAGTTCGACGTGTATGCGACCCCTAGGCACCGGCTGCACGTGATCACGTTCGGCGCCGACGGAGCATTCGGGCCCGAGTGGGAGGTGGACCTTCCCATGTTCCAGACGCACGCGATGCGGTGCGACGAGCGCTCGGTCACGCTCGTCGGCTGGGAGGCGATTCATCGTGTGGAGCTGCAGCCCGGGAGTGCGGTCTACGCCGGCGCGTCTCCCGTTCCCGCGAGCTGCGCCGGGCGCGGCGGCGTCGACCCGGAGAAGGAAGGTTGCGAGTACCGAGGTTGTCGTAGTCGACGACGACCTCGACAAGGCCGCCAGGTGCGATGTGCCGTAGGATTCCCGCGTCACGTACGCGGTGAGGTCGGCAGGGCGGGGTTGATCTCCACGGTGTACGGGCTGTAGTCGTCGGCCCGCTGGCCCGCGACCTCGAAACGGTAGACGCCCGTCTCCCCCACGGTGAACGGAACGACCAGGAAGGTAGTCTCCTCCTGCTCGGTCACGACCACGCCGGACGGTGCGATGACGCGCACCGTGAAGCCCCGCGGGCTCGCGTTGTCGCCGGTCACCTCGATGGTGAATGACTCGCCGGCCTGCGCTTCTAGGGACAGCCAGTCGTGTGCGTCCTCGCAGTGGTTGCGCTGCTGCGGCACGCCGAACTGGATGGGGTTCGCGTCGGCCGCCCGATCGTCCTCCTCGTACTGGTCGGGCACGCACCCCAGGGGCCGAACGGTGATCGGAAGGGGCGGCGACACGTTGTTCTCCTCGACGATCTCCGGGAGCGTCTCGTCCGGGTCGATGATCGCGAAGAGGTGATAGTTGCCCGCCGCGATGTCTGGAGGGATCGGGCCGAGCGCCGGAACGGTCTCCCAGGCGCCCTCGCCGAACGCCGGGATTGTGACGCGGTCGAGCGGCAAATCGCCAGGATCGAGCTGGTCGTCAGCCGACAGCACCACCTCGGCCACGGTGGGTCCGGCCATTGCGAACCCGTCGTTCGCGAGGTTGAGCAGTACGTCGGCGATGCCTCCGACCACGATCGGGAAGTTGGGATCCGGGTTGTGGGCCCAAGGGGCCGAAAAGCAGAAAGCCCTGGGAGTCCAGGGCTTCGAGTGGAGGCGCCGGGAATCGAACCCGGGTCCGAAAGATCTCTGGCGGATGGTCCTACGCGCGTATCCCGGAGAGCGTACGTGAGCGGCAGCCTCCGGGCCTGCAACCGCTCACGTTCTCACCCTTTGATCTCGACCTGAGCGAGGCGGTTCGCTTCCTGCTCTGGTCCAGCCGGAGCTGACGTCCACACCCGGTACCCGGCGCTCCCGGGGGGACGCACGGCCTGTTTTTAGGCCGCGAGAGCCATGGGCTCGTTCGCGTTTCTGCTTGGTCCCGTTTTTACGTGGCCTCGTGACCAACCACGGCGCGCACCAGACGCCTTCCTTCCTCCGTCGAAACCAGTTCGCCCCCATGACGAACCTGCACGGCCCATCTAAGGCCGCGGCCGCGAAGGTCAAGCGGCGGCAGCCATCCTAGCACGGGGACGGGCGGGCGGCCGGGGGCTCTCCTGCGGGCGATCGTGCTTGGCTCGCCTGCGGCCAGTGCCTGTGTGCGGGTACGCTCATGCACCCTGGGAGGTCGATGAACCGCTCCCATCGCCGCGTGTTCGTGCTGTCCGCGGTGCCCCGACCGCATCACCGGCGGCCGCCGACCTCGTCCAGGTGCTCGAGGAGGTCCGCCGGGTCGTCGAACACGCGGTACGCGCCCGCGCGCTCCAGCTCTTCCTGGCCGTAGCCGCCGGAGAGGAGGCCGATCCCGAGCGCCCGCGCCCGCCGGGCCGCGAGCATGTCCCAGACGGAATCGCCCACCACGGTCGCCGTGTCCATCGACACGCTCAGCGCCCGACCTGCCGCTAGGAAGAGGTCCGGATCGGGCTTCGCGTGGCGAACCTGGTCCCGCGTGATGACGGGCACCCGCTGCAGATCGATCCCGAGCCTCGCGACCACCGGCTCGGCCCACTGCCGCTGCCCGCTCGTGGCGATCGCCCACGGGATCCCGGACTCGGTGAGCGCCGTGAGCAGCGCGCGCGCGCCGGGGAGGGGCCGGACGTCCGCGCTGCGCCTCCGGTACGCCTCGCCGTGCAGCCGCTGGAGCCGCTCGACGCGCTCCGGCGAGAGATCCGCGCCCGTCTCGCGCAGGAGCTGGTTGGCGAAGAGCCCGCCGCTCATCCCGATGCGGCGGTGGATCCGCCAGACCGAGAGCTCGATCCCCTCGGCCTGGAGCGCCTCCGACCAGGCGAGGACGTGCTGATAGACGCTGTCCACGAGCGTGCCGTCGAGGTCGAACAGGAACGAGGAGGGCAGCTCGGGTGCCGCCGCGCTTCGGTCGGGGACCATGCGTGGAAGGTACATCGCGGCGCGTGCGTGCGGGCACCGACCGCCAGGGGGGGAGCAGACCCGGCAAGGGGCGGGCCCGCTCGTCGAGCGGGCCCGGTGGCACTCAGGGCCCTGCCGGGAAGCTCGTCACCATGTTGAGGTGCGTCGCGATGTCGATGCCGGGGTCCACGAGGATCCGCTGCCCCTCGTGCTCGAAGGCGAACCGGCTGATCGCGATGAGCTCGATGAAGTAGCCGGGGCATGCAGCTCCGGAGACGAGCTCGGACGGCATCTCGGCCTCGCAGCGCGGGTCGGTGACGGGCCGCGGGTCGGTGCTCTGCGAGGTGATCCAGTGGAAGTGCGCGAACGCGCCGGGCTGCGGGATGTCGCTCCGCGGCGTGAGCCACACCGGGTGATCCCTCTCCTGGTAGAGGAAGACCGCCGCGCCGGGCTTCGCCCGCAGGATCCAGCCCGCGAAGCACGCCCGCGGCGGCGTCTCGGGCCCGCAGTGGCGCACCACCGGGTAACCCCCGGGCGTCACCTCGCCGGTGCGGGTGACGTAGAGGAGCCCGGTGAGGCTCCCGTCCGGAGCGCGAAAGGTCTCCTGGTGCGTGTCGAGGTGGTTTCCGAAGAGGAACGTGAACGGCCGGGCATGGTCACGGAACGTGCGTCCGCCGGCGTGAACTGGAAGTGAAACGAGCGCGAGCGCCAGCGCGGCGGCGGCCTGCAAGATCTTCCTCATGGCGACTCCTCCTTTCCCGTTCCCTAGCCGCCCGCCCGTTCGCCGGGAGGGGCAAGGCGGGGGCAAACGTGCGATCCACGACGGGGAGTGCGAGCGCGAGCCACGCGGTATCGCCGGGGAAATTCCGGACGTACCAGCACGGACAGCACGTGCAGGCGAGCACTCGGCAGGCAGGTGATCTACGCTTGAGGGGTGCGGATGACCGGCCCGGGGAGGTGGTCATGCTCGCAGCGCTCGTGCAGCTCGTGATCCTCGCCGCTCCGGCGTGCGCGACGCCCGACGTGGCCGGCTCGACGCTGCGGTCCGGGTATCTGCCCGCCTCGGACGACGCGACGTTCGCGCGGTGCTCGGCCGATCCCGAGTACCTCTTCCAGAACCGCGGCTCCGAGGTCACGAACAGCTTTCTCCTGGAGCTGAGCGCACCACTGCGCGATCGGGCGAACTTCGAGCGCGCGGTGTTTCAGCTCGCCGTCGCGGTCAACGGTCTCTGGATCGGGAACTCCCCGCGGCAGGGCGAGTTCGCGCCCGTTGGTCCCTGCGCCGACGACCTCCTCCGGTTCCTCGACGTCGGTCCCGCGCGCGGCGAGCTGCAGCGCACGGGCGCGAGCGCGGCCGGCGGACTGGCGGTGCTCGCCCTGCTGCGGGTGCTCGGCCTCGAGGACGAGGCGGTCTGGGCGAAGCGCGACGCGCGCTCACCGCGCGTGGATGCCCTGATCGCCCGCACCCTCGCCGGTGGCGCCATCGAAGGCTCGAAGGTGGGGCCGGGGGACGACCAGGCCGTGGAGATGCTCCGGGTCGGGAACGTCGTCGAGGTCCGGACGCCGGCAGGGACCGACTGGATCTTCGTGGCCTCGCGCCCTCGGGCCGCGGTGGACGGCAGCGGGAAACGCTGGCGGTTCATGGGCGTCCACGTCGCCGCCGTCGAGCGGGCGGGCGGCCGCGGAGTCCCCGGCGCGCTGGTCATCCGAACGGGGCGGATGCGGGCATGGTTCGACGCGACGCGCCGCTGGTGGTTCGAGCCGGCGAGCGCGTGCGGGAGCGGGCCGGAGGGGACGCTCGGCCGCTACTACGACACCTGGGAGGTCCTTCGCGAAGAGGAGTACCCGCTGCCCCCGCTCCTCCCGGTCGGCTCGCTCCTGCCCGATCTCCCGATGTCCGGCGACTGGAGCCCGTGGCCCGACCTGTTCCAGGAGCACTCGCCGTCGCAGCGGACGGTGCGGCCGGCGGGCACGAGGCGCTAGCTCGACGGAGGGAAGCTACGCCTGCGGTCCGGCGGCGATCCCCGCCTCGGTGGCGCCGCCGCCCACGGCAGGCGACGCCGCGTGCGGCATCACCCCGTCCACGCCCGGCCGCGCGCCGGTCCACCCGTGCCGCGGGAGCGTCCGCGGCCGCCCGCCCTCGGCGCGGATCTCGGCGAGGCGGCGATCGAGCCGGGGCAGCACCTCCTCCGAGGTGTAGCGGACGAAGTG
>JAEZXM010000073.1 GCA_023419875.1 Pseudomonadota bacterium
GCCCTGGTAGATCTTCCGGGCCGCCTCTTCCGGCGAGAGCTGCTCGGTGTGGAGCGTGACCTCGGCGTGGGCGGGCGGCTCGTACGGCACGTCCACGCCCGCCACGTCCTTGAGCTCACCCGCATAGGCCCGCTTGTAGAGCCCGCTCGCGTCGCGCTTCAGGAGCTCGTTCATGTCGCAGTCGACGAAGACCTCGAGGAACCGGCGCGCCTCGCGCCGGAGCGCCTCGCGCGGCTCGCGGTGCGGCGACAGCGCGGCGCAGACCGCCACCCCGCCGGCCTTCATCACCGCCTTCGCCACGTACCCGAGCCGCGCCACGACGCGCGCCTGGTCCTCCTTCGATGTGCCCAGCCCTTCCAGGAGCAGCTTCGCAGGCCCGTCCTCGTCGAGCACCTCCACCGTGCGCCCGGCCGCGGCGAGGCGACCCGCGACTGCGTTGGCGAGGGTGGTCTTGCCCGCACGGCTCATGCCGGTGAGCCAGACGATGAACCCGGGCTGATTCTCGAGCTCCATGCATTCCTCCGGTCGGGCACCGGCCTTGCCCTGCCGCCCCCGCGCGACGGTGCCGACGTGGCCCGGGAGTATACACCGGCCGCCCAGCTTGTCGCACCCGGAACCTGGCGCCGAAAGGCTCGCCGTTTCGCTGAGTTGAAGGCCGAAGGCCGCTGCGCGCGTCACTTCTCGGTGGGTGAAAGGCGCTCCCTGGGGAGCGCCCGCTCGGCCGGGCGCTTTCGACGGGCCTGCGTCACCGTTTCCCGAGCATGCGCCCGAAGAACCCCGGCCGCGACGGGTCGCGGCGCCCGGCGGGGCGCTGGATGTCGATCGGGCGGGAGCCGCGCGGGGCGGTCGGAGGCGCGGGAAGGTCGAGCTTCTCCTTGAGCGTCTCGGGGGTGTCGAGCGTCGCGAGCGGGAAGGTGTTCACCTTGCCGCTCGCGAGATCGCGGGTGGTGATGGTGAGGATCCCCTCGGCCCCGAGCGCGAACTCCACCGCCAGGCGGACCGCGCCCCTGGGCTTCGGCGGCAGCCCGGTCACACGCACCGTCCCCAGGTACTCGCACTCCGTCACGAGCTGCGAGTCGCCCTGGAATACCTGCAGCTCGATCTCGGTCTGGCCGTCGCGGGTAGTGGCGTGCTCGTACGCCTTCCTGGCGGGGAGCTTCGTGTTCCGGGGGAGCACCGCCGCCATGCGCCCACCGGGGAGCCCGATGCCGATCCCCATGGCGAGCACGTCGATGAGCACCACCGAGTCGATCCGGGTGGCCGAGTCCGCGAGCAGCGCCGCCCCGAGGGCGACCGCCTCGTCGGGGTGAACGCCCTTGTTCGGCTCGCGGCCGAACTCCTCGCGGATCCGCCGCCAGACGAGGGGCATCCGGCTCTGTCCTCCCACGAGCAGGACCTCGTCCACGTCCTTCGGCGTGAGCCCCCGGGCCTGCAGGACCTCGCGGCACACCTCGATCGACCGATCGACGAGACGGGCCGTGAGCTCCTCGAGCTCCGCCCTCGTCACCTCGACCTTGAGCTCCACGCTCGCGCCCGCGGGCGAGCGGCAGAGGAATGGGACGTGCGCGATCGCCGCCTCGCGCTCCGAGAGGGCGACCTTGGTGGCCTCCGCCGCCTCGCTGATCCGCTGCCACACCACCCGGTCGTCGGGCGGCGTGAAGCCCTGGGTCTCCATGAAGCGGTACACGAGGTGATCGAGGAGCTGGCCGTCGAAGTCCACACCGCCGAGGAAGGTGTCACCCCCGGTGGAGACCACCTCGTACACGTCACCCTGGATCTCCAGCACCGAGGCGTCGAAGGTGCCGCCGCCCAGATCATAGACGAGGACCCGCTTGTCGAGCTGCTTTCCGTGGCCGAAGGCGAGGGCAGCGGCCGTCGGCTCGTTCACGATCCGCTCGACGGCGAGGCCGGCGAGCTTGCCGGCCTCGCGGACCGCGTTCCGCTGGTGGTCGTTGTAGTACGCCGGGACCGTGATCACCGCCCGCTCGACCTGCTGGCCGAGCGCCTGGGAGGCGACCTCGCGGATCTCGCGCAGGACGAGGGCGGAGATCTGCTGGAGGGAGAAGTCGCGCCCGGCGAACCGGACCGCCGCCGCGCCGCCGGGTCCCTCCACGATCTCGTAATGGAAGCGGTCGCGGCACGCCTGCACCGTCGGCGAGGCGAAGGGCCGGCCGACCAGCCGCTTCGCCCCGTAGACGGTGTTGCGAGGGTTGACGACCATCTGCGCCTTGGCGGGCTGGCCGACGAGCAGCCGGCCCTGGGCGTCGTAGGCAACGATCGACGGCAGGGTGCGGTGCCCCTGCTTGGAGGCCAGCACCCCGGCTCGGCCGTTCCGGGCGTACGCGGCGCAGGAATTGGTGGTCCCGAGGTCGATGCCGATCACCGGGCCCGCCGGCGGGCGTACGCCGGGCGCCGCGGCGCGACCCGCGGCCTGGGCGGCGGCGACCGGCTCGGGAGGAGACTCCACCTCCTCGAGGTCCGTGAGGTCCTCCTCGAGCTCGGTGACGTCGAGGTCGATCTCGTCGGGATCGTCCTCTGCCGGCGGGGGCGGCTCGTCCGAGCCCGCCTCCTGGCCCCGCGTGGCCGCCATCAGGTCCACGAGGGCGCGGCTCTCCCGCGTGAGCTCGAGGAACTTGATGCCCATCCCGGGCGCGCGTTCCGGCTCTCCGGGAGCGGAGGGCGGCGTGGTCCATCGGACCACCCCCCTCCCCTGGATCACGCACTCGCCGTTCTCGAGCGTGATCTCGAGGGCCACCTCGGTCCCCGGGGGCTGCGGGTCCCTCGTCCGGACGAAGATGCCGCCCCGCGACACGTTGAGCGCGTACCGCTCCACGAAGGCGTCCATCGATCCGAGCGCCAGGCGGATCCGGAGGTCGGTCGGCGCGCGGCGGTCGCGGCGGGGGTCGTTGGACATCGCCCGTCGATTGTATCCCGCAGGGGCTGCCCCGCCAGCCCGCCTCCAGGGGGAGCGGGGGGTGGCCACAATGGCGACATGGTGAACGACTCGACGCCGCACGGAGCCCGGACCATCTCCGGTCGCCCTCGCAGCGCACACCAGGAGACGAACGCGTGAAGAAACCCGTCCAGATCGCGCCGGCGCAGGGCCGGCTGGCCATCCTCCTCCCCGGTCTCGGCGCGGTGGGGACAACGCTCATCGCCGGCGTCGAAGCCGTTCGCCGGGGCCTCGCCAGGCCCGTCGGCTCGCTCACGCAGATGGGCACCATCCGCCTCGGGAAGCGCACCGAGCGACGGACGCCGCTCATCCGCGACCTGGTCCCGCTCGCCGACCTCTCGGACGTCCGCTTCGGGGGCTGGGACGTGTTCGAGGACGACGCGTACGAGTCCGCCCGGCATGCGGCGGTGCTGGACCCGGCCTTGCTCGAGGCGCTCCGGGAACCGCTCTCCGCCATCAGCCCCATGCCCGCGGTCTTCTCCCACGAGTACGTCCGGCGCCTGGCCGGACCCAACGTGAAGAAGGGTGGAACCAAGCGCGAGCTCGGCGAGGCGCTGCGCGAGGACATCCGCCGGTTCATGGCCGAGCAGGAGTGCGCCCGCGCGGTGATGATCTGGTGCGCCTCGACCGAGGTGTACCTGGAGCCAACGGCGGCGCACGCCGACCTGGCGCGGTTCGAGGCAGCCATGGCGGCGGACGACCCCGCCATCGCCCCCTCGATGATCTA
Organism: Pseudomonadota bacterium; assembly: GCA_023419875.1. GTDB lineage: Bacteria > Myxococcota > Myxococcia > Myxococcales > Anaeromyxobacteraceae > Anaeromyxobacter. The sequence goes on from JAEZXM010000073.1 coordinate 3,681, forward strand.
CGCCTGGGCCGCACTCCAGGAGGGCGTCCCCTTCGCCAACGGGGCGCCGAACCTGACCGTGGACATCCCCGCGCTGCAGGAGCTCGCCCGCAAGCAGGGGCTGCCCATCGCCGGGAAGGACTTCAAGACCGGGCAGACCATGCTCAAGACCGCGCTCGCCCCCATGCTCAAGGCGCGGCTCCTGGGGCTCGCCGGGTGGTTCTCGACCAACATCCTCGGCAACCGCGACGGCGAGGTGCTGGACGACCCGGGCAGCTTCAAGACGAAGGAGGTCTCGAAGCTCTCGGTGCTGGAGCACATCCTCCAGCCCTCGCTCTACCCGGACCTCTACGGCCGGTTCGAGCACAAGGTCCACATCCACTATTACACGCCGCGCGGCGACAACAAGGAGGGCTGGGACAACATCGACATCGTCGGGTGGCTCGGGTACCCGATGCAGATCAAGGTGAACTTCCTCTGCCGCGACTCGATCCTGGCCGCTCCGGTGGCGCTGGACATCGCCCTGTTTCTCGACCTGGCGCGGCGCGCCGGAATGTCCGGGATCCAGGAGTGGCTCTCCTTCTACTTCAAGAGCCCGATGGTCGCCGAGGGCCTCTACCCCGAGCACGACCTGTTCATCCAGCAGACCAAGCTCAAGAACACACTCCGCCACATGGCGGGCGAGGAGCTGATCACCCACCTCGGACTGGACTACTACGAACGGTAGATTAGGAAGGCCCCAGGAGGACCACGTCCACATGGCCTACGTCGTCGCCGAGCCCTGCATCAAGTGCAAGTACACCGATTGCGTCGAGGTCTGCCCGGTCGACTGCTTCTACGAGGGACCGAACTTCCTCGTCATCCACCCGGAAGAATGCATCGACTGCGGCGCCTGCGAGCCTGCCTGCCCCACGAAGGCCATCTTTCCCGAGGAAAGTCTGCCCGCGAAGTGGAGCGAGTACGTCCAGCTCAACGCGGATCTCTCGAAGACCTGGCCGAACATCACCGAGAAGAAGGACCCGCTGCCCGAGGCCGAGCAGTTCAAGGACGTCGAGGACAAGCGGAACATGCTGGAGCGGTGAGAGGCTGAAGCCCCGCAGTTCGGCTGTTGCGCCCGGAACGGGGCTTTGCTAGAAACCGTCCGCTTCGCCCAGGTGGTGGAACTGGTAGACACACCATCTTGAGGGGGTGGCGCCGTAAGGCGTGCGAGTTCGAATCTCGCCCTGGGCATACGTGAAGGGGATCCGGGAAACCGGATCCCCTTCTTGCCTTTCGCGATCGGTGACGGGCGGGCCGGGTCTACTTCGGCGCGCCTTCGGCCGGTTGCGCGGGCTTCGCGTCCGCGGGCTGCTCCGCCGGCGTGGACCCGGCCGGCTTCGCGTCACCCGGAGCGGCGGGGGAATCCTGACCCGCCGGCGCGGTCTCGGCGCTCGCGGGCCCTTCGGTGATCCCCTCGCCGGTCGCTCCCCTGGCGGAGTGGATCGCGAGGTACACCGAGGTGAGCATGAAGATGCCCGCCGAGATACTGGTGACGCGGCCCAGGAACGACTGGGATCCGCGCGCGCCGAAGACGGTCTGGGATCCGCCTCCTCCGATTCCGATGCCCATCCCTCCGCCCTTACCGGCCTGGAGGAGGATCACGAGGATGAGGAAGAAGCAGACGAAGACGTGGACGGTGGTGATGAAGGTGATCACCGGAGTGCGCCTTTCACGATGGCCAGGAAGTCCGGCGCCTTCAGGCTCGCTCCCCCGACGAGGGCGCCATCTACGTCGGGCTGCGACATGAGTTCTTTCGCGTTGTCCGGCTTGACGGAGCCACCGTACTGGATCCGCATGGCGTCCGCCACTGCCCCGCCCAGCTCCCGCAGGATCTTCCGGATCGCGGCGTGGACCTCCTGCGCCTGCGCCGTGGTGGCGGTCTTGCCGGTGCCGATCGCCCAGACCGGCTCGTAGGCGATCGTGATCTTGCCCATCTGCTCCGCGGAGAGACCGGCGAGCCCCTGACGAACCTGGCGATCGACCACCTCCAGCGTGCGGTTGGCCTCGCGCTCGGCGAGCGTCTCTCCCACGCAGACGATGGGCGCCAGCCCGGCGGAGAGCAGGGCCACGGTCTTCCTGCGCACCGTCTCGTCGGTCTCGCCGAAGAACTGCCGGCGCTCGCTGTGGCCGACGATGCCGTGGCGGCAGCCGGCCTCGGCGAGCATGGGCGCCGACACCTCGCCGGTGAACGCGCCCTGGATTTCCCAGTGGACGTCCTGGCCCGAGACCTCGATCGCCGTCCCCTGCGCCGCCTGGGCGGCCGCGTGAAGAGCCGTGAACGGCGGCGCCACGGCCACCTGGACCTGACCGGCCGCGCCGCCCAGCCCCGCGGCGAGCTCCTTCACGAGCGCCACCGCCTCCCGAACCGACTTGTGCATCTTCCAGTTGCCGCAGACGAACTTGGTACGCGCCACGTTCACTCCTCGCAGGCCTTCACCCCGGGCAGCTCGCGCCCCTCGATGAGTTCGAGGGCGGCGCCGCCGCCGGTGGAAACGTGCTTCATCCGGGAAACGAGCCCGGCCTCGTCGACCGCCGCTGCGCTGTCTCCGCCACCCACCACCGTCACAGCCTCGCTCTCCGCCATCGCGCGGGCCACGCCAAGCGTCCCCTCGGCCCAGGCCCGCTGCTCGGACCATCCCATCGGCCCGTTCCAGAAGACGGTTCCGGCCCCGAGGATGCGCTGCCGGTAGACGTCGAGCGTCTTCGGCCCGATGTCGAGACCCATGAGCGTCTCGGGGATGGCGCGGCCGTCCACCACGCTCCGTGAGCCGGCGTCGAGCGGCCCGGCGCCGCAGACGTGATCCCCGGGCAGCAGGAGGTCCACTCCTCTCGCCCGGGCGCGGTCCAGCAGCTGCCGGGCGAGCTCGATCCGGTCGAGCTCCACCGCGCTCCGTCCCATGGACAGGTCCTGCGCCCGCAGGAAGGTGTAGGCCATCGCCCCGCCCACGAGCACCGCGTCCGCCCGGGTGAGCAGGTTCTCGATCACCCGGATCTTGTCCGAGACCTTCGCGCCCCCGAGCACCGCCACGAAGGGGCGCCGGGGGTGGCCGAGCGCTCGCCCGAGAAACTCGAGCTCCTTCTTCACGAGCAAGCCCGCGGCGCGCTCCTTCACGAACGCAGCCATCCCGGACGTGCTGGCGTGGGCCCGATGCGCAGCCCCGAACGCGTCGTTCACCCAGACGTCGCAGAGACTCGCGAGCTCGCGCGCGAACCCCTCGTCGTTCGCCTCTTCCTCAGGGTGGAAGCGCAGGTTCTCGAGCAGCAACACCTGCGCCTCGCGCAACTCCTTCACGAGCTTGCGCACCCCGTCGCCCACGCAGTCGTCCGCCAGGATCACGTCCTGGTCGAGGAGCTCGGAGAGCCGTGCGGCCGCCGGTTCCATCGAAAACCGCGCGCGGTCGTCCGGCTTCCCCTTCGGCCGGCCGAGGTGCGACGCGACGATGAGCCGGGCCCGGGCGCGGAGGGCGTGCAGGATGGTCGGCAGCGCGGCCCTGATACGCGCGTCATCCGCCACGCGTCCATGGGGGTCGAGCGGCACGTTGAAGTCCACGCGCACGAAGACCCGCTTCCCGGCGAGGTCGAGCGTGTCGATGGTCCGGAGTGCCATCTGCGGGGCCGTTGAACCTGTTGCCGTGAACGAGCCCGCTCCCGCCCCCGAGGACCGATGCCGGCTCGGGCTCGCTTCACGGGCTCGGGTGCGGAAAAACCGCCGAAAGCTACTTGCGCCCGGCAGGGGGTGTCAACGGAAACCCGAGCCCGAAACGACAGGGACGGCGCCAGCTTGGCTGACGCCGTCCCGTGTGTCGAAAGAAGCGGCCTTGCGGCGTGAGGCTAGAGCGCGGCGCGCCAGGCGCCCTGGGCCACGTGGTCGGAGGGGGGCGCGGCAGGCGCCTCCTGGTCGGCGCGAAGATCCTGCGTTACGAGATCGATGAGCTCGGTCGACAGGCTCAGGATCTGGTTCGGCGAGTACCCGTTGCCGCGAAGCTCCTTGAACAGAGACTTGGCGAGGATCCTCGTGCCCTTGACTTCCTGTCCTGAGATCATTGCTGAGCTTTCTCCCCGGCGTGAGCCGAACTTCCCTCACTGGTTGCCGGTGGAGTGAGCAAACCGCGGGCCAGACACACCTCTGCCGGAATGCCGTCAATGTTTTCACCGGGTTCGAGACGACCACTCCCTTCTTGGAGCGCAGCTCAGGTGCGTAGTCCTCTACGCATCCCCGATCCCGTGGACAACCAAACCGCGTAGTCCGATTCGCGCCGAGGCCGCCCATTGCGTTACCGAGTCTCGAACATCCCCCTCTGGCTCGACGAGGACGAGTCCCTGGTCGTTCAGCGGGCGGCCGAGCGGCTGGGCGTCGCCCGCGAGCACCTGTCCGAGGCTCTGGTCGTGCGACGGTCGCTGGACGCGCGCAAGCGAGGCCACCCTCGGTGGCTCATGAACCTCGAGGTTGAGCTCTCGGGAGAGCTTCGCGGCGCGCCGCCGGAGGTCGTCCCCGTCCCCGCGCCCGAACCGACGCCCGCCCGGGTCCGTGCACCATCGCTGCCGCCGCTCATCGTCGGCGCAGGGCCGGCGGGGCTGTTCTGCGCCTGGGCCCTCCTCGAGCGGGGCGTGCGC
>JAEZXM010000094.1 GCA_023419875.1 Pseudomonadota bacterium
GCGGGCGCCTCCGCGCCGAGCGGCTCCAGCGCCGCGAGCCCGTGCCGGGCGGCGAGCTCCGCCGCGACCGCGCGCGCGAACCCGAGGACGTCGGACCCGCGCATCCGGAAGCGGTGGTCGGCCATGCCGCCGGTGACCGTGTACGCCGGCTCGGCCACGTAGAGGCGGTTCATCCGCGCCGCGTCCACGCGCCGGCCGGCGAACTCGCGCGACTGCCGGAGCGGCTCACCGTCGCGGCAGAGCAGGTCGCCGTCGAGGGCGAGGATCACGTCCGCGTCGGCCAGGAACCAGTGCGCCTCGAGCGGCCGCCCGAAGGCGAGCGCCGCGCCGGCGCGCGCCTCCGTCTCGGACTCGCTCGACCAGGCGGTGAAGCGGGCCCGCGGGAACCGCGCCAGGATCCGCCGGCGGAGGTCCGAGAGCGTCGGCGAGCTCGTCGGCTCGACGAGGAACCGGAGGCGCGCGCCGCCGTCCTTCTCGTGCGCGCGCGCCAGCTCCGAGAGCTCCTCGAACAGCGCCGAAGGCCCGAGGTGCCGCCGGGATCGCAACGAGCCGCGCGTCCGCTCCGGGTCGTAGAGGTCGAGGATCTCGGCCTGGAGGGTGGCGTCGGTGGCGCCGAGGGAGGCGGGGTGCTCCGGGTTGCCCTCGATCTTGGTCGGGCGTCCCTCCCAGCTCGTCACCACGGCGCCCACCGCGAGACCGCCGCGCGCGAAGGCGGTGGCGTAGCCGTTCGGGAGGCTGGGCGTGACGTCCGCGGGCTTCCGCACGTAGGGGACGAGCGGCTCCCGGCGCGGCTTGCAGGCCTGGAGGCCCGCGAGGCCGGCGGCGGCGCCCATGAGCTGGAGGAACGAGCGCCGGTTCACGCCCTGGGGCGGCTCGGCGGCGCCCTCGGGGAACTCGTCCCAGCCGCGCTTCGCGGCGGGGTCGGCCTCGGCCGAGGCCTGCTCCGCCCGCTCCAGCCACGCGGTGAGCTCGCCGGGGCTGCGCCAGCGCGGGGCGATCGAGGTGCTCTGACCGTAGATGGGGAGCGCTTTGCCTAGCGATGGCATGTATAGCAATCCGTGCGGGATCGGACGTTGTTCTGCTTCGCGAGCTCCCGGCCCAGCTCCTCGGGATCGCCCTCGGGCTGCCACGTCATGCTCGTGACCTGGTCGAGCGGCCGGAGGCGGGGGAACGGGTTCCGGTGGCAGTCCATGCACCAGCCCATCGTGAGCGGCTGGTCCTGCTGGATCGCCGGCATCAGGTCGACGCGGCCGTGGCACTCGACGCAGCCCACGCCCTTGTTCACGTGGACGGCGTGGTTGAAGTAGACGAAGTCGGGCAGCCGGTGCACCCGCACCCAGGGGATGGGCTCGTTGGCGTAGTACGACGCGCGCACCCGATCGAGCAGCGGGCTCTTGTTCCAGACCTGCGCGTGGCAACCGAGGCAGAGCTCGGTGGAAGGTATGCCGGCGCTCGGCGCCGACTCCACGGTGGTGTGGCAGTACCGGCAGTCGATGAGGTCGTCCTGCACGTGGTGCCGGTGGTCGAACTGGACCGGCTGCGCGACCTGCTCCTGCTGCCCGGTTCCGTAGGGCGTCCGCCAGTACAGCATCAGCCCCGAGACCGTGCCCGCCGCGCCGGCCACGAGCAGCACCAGCACGGCCTTGAACAGCGCGTTCGATCGCCGGCTGAAGAGTGCGCTCATCGTTTCCGGGCAGGGGTCGCCGGTCCGTCACGGCAGATGACGGCGTCCTCTCCGGACCCCGGGCCCGCGCCGGGGCGTAAACTGTTCGGGCACCCCGTCCGGCGGAAGGTCTCTGAAGGGTTGATGGGGATCACGGGCAGCCCGTACCCAGAGTCGGGTCCAGGCCCTCCTTCCGGAGCGCGAACCCAGGCGCCACCGTATATTGCGCCGTGCCCGTCTACCGGCTGCCGCGCGAGCCCGTCTTCCCGGATCCGGCGCGGGCCGAGCCGGACGGGCTCCTCGCCGTCGGCGGAGACCTCTCGCCCGAGCGGCTCCTCACGGCGTACGCGTCCGGGATCTTTCCCTGGTTCGACGACGACAGCCCCATCCTCTGGTGGTCGCCGGATCCGCGGCTCGTGATCGAGCCGGCGCGCCTCCACGTCCCGCGCTCGCTCCAGCGGACGATCCGCAGGGGCCGCTACCGCGTCACCGCCGACGAGGCGTTCGCGCAGGTGATCTCCCGGTGCGCGTCCCGGCCGCGCCCGGGCCAGCGTGGGACATGGATCACCGCCGAGATGCGCGAGGCCTACGTCCGCTTGCACGACCTCGGCTACGCACACTCGTTCGAGGCCTGGGAGGGGACGGAGCTGGCCGGCGGCCTGTACGGGGTGTCGCTCGGGTCCGCCTTCTTCGGGGAGTCGATGTTCGCGGACCGGACCGACGCCTCGAAGGTCGCCTTCGTCCGGAGCGTCGCGTGGCTCGCGGAGCAGGGGATGGGCCTCGTCGACTGCCAGATCCGGACCGAGCACCTCGTCCGCCTGGGCGCGCACGAGGTCCCGCGCGCCGACTTCCTGCGCCGGCTCGCGCTCGCGCTGCACGCCCCCACCCGCCGCGGGCGCTGGACCCTGGACGAGGCCGATCCAGGTTCCAGATCGTGATCTTCTCGTCCGGGCGGCCGTCCCCCGGAGCGACCGCGCCGGGGCCCTCCGGCCCCCCACGCTGGCTGCTCGTCTACTCGGTGGCGCTCGCCGCGGTCCTCCCGTACCTCGGGTGCATCCACAACCCGCCGATCCTCGACGACGGCTGGACCGCCATCAACAACCCGCTCGTCTGGAGGCTCGAGAACGCGGGCCGCATCTTCCAGGAGCTGTACGGCTACGCCGGCCCGCCCTCGGTCCGCGGCCCGTACCGGCCGCTCACCACCCTCTCCTTCGCCCTGAACTACGCGATCCACGGGAAGAGCGTCCTCGGCTACCACCTCGTCAACATCGGCCTGCACGCGGCCGCGAGCCTGCTCGTCGCCGCGCTCGCCGGCCACCTCGCCCGCGCCGTCGCCCCCGCCCGCGCCGGCTGGATCGCGCTCGCCGCCGGGCTCCTCTTCGCCGTCCACCCCGCGCACGCCGAGTCGGTCGTCACGATCTTCGGCCGGACGGAGCCGCTCTCGGCGGTGTTCGCGCTCTGGGCCCTGCTC
>JAEZXM010000014.1 GCA_023419875.1 Pseudomonadota bacterium
GCTCCGAGTTGCGCCAGAACGGCTCCGGGAGCCCGGCGAGCTCGTAGGTGATCGCCGCGGGCACGTCGCTGGGGAGCGGCCGCGGCAGCGCCACGCGGCCGAGCATCGGGAGGTCCACCTCCTCGAGCGACTTCGCCCGCCCCTCGGGCTCGGGGAGCATGACGATCGAGTCGCCCTGCCGGAACTCCAGCAGCCGGCCGTCGTCCGCGATCCGGTACTCGCGCGGCATCGCGTCGCCGACCTCCAGCTCCGCCACCACCGAGACCTCCTGCTCCGCCCCGCCGCGCACCATCCGCTCGCGGCGCACGAACGAGGCCTCCATCTGCTTCACCCGAACCTTGACGGTCTCGATCACCGGCCCACGGACGACGCCGCGCCGGGCGGCGGCGAGCCGCACCGGGTCGGCCTGCTCGACCGGCACCGTGACCTCGAGGACGCGCTCGACCGGTTCCCGCCCCCCCGACTCGATCCGGACCGTGCAGCGGTCCTTCCCGCACGTGCCGCGGAGGAGCCGGTCGCCGCCGTCGCCGCGCATGTCGCTCGTGAACGAGAGCAGCCGCCCGCCAGGACGCGCTTCGAAGACCCGCTCCTCCTCGGCCGTCCGCTTCACGGGCCGGCCCTCGACCTTCACCTCGAGGACCATCTGCTCGCGCGAGACGATCACGTCCTTGCCGCCGCGGAGCTCGCGGGTGAGGTCCGTCCGCGTCCAGCCCGCCTTCTTGCCGCCGAGGTACACGCCGAAGTACTCGGGCCCCGGCGGACGGCGGAGCGAGAGCACGTCCGGCGCGGCGGAGCCCGCCGAGATCGTCGCCTGCGGCGGCGCCTTGACGTCCACCCGCGACCGCTGCTCGGGGCAGCCGGCCAGGAGAGCGGCGAGGGCGAGGGGCAGGGCGAGGTTCTTCATGGGGCGGTCACTCCTGGAGCGTGGTGCGCCGGAGAGGCGATCTCCATCCGGAACACCCAGCTTCTACCAAAAACTCGCGTCCGGGAAACGCCGGGCCAGAATCGCCCGCATGGGCGCGATCCTCGCGATCCTCATGGCGGTCGCGGTCGTGATCGCGGGCGTGAACGGGCGGATCCCCCAGCTCACGAAGGCCGCGCTCGAGGCGGCAGGCAGCGCCTCCGCGTTCGCGCTCGGGCTCGTCGGCGCGCTCGCGCTCTGGACGGGGCTCATGAAGGTCGCCGAGGAGGCGGGCGCCGTCCGGTTCATCGCCCGGCTCGCGCGGCCGGTGCTGCGCCGGCTGTTTCCCGCGGTTCCCGCGGACCATCCCGCCCTGGGCAGCGTCGTCATGAACTTCGCCGCGAACGTCCTCGGACTCGGCAACGCCGCGACCCCGTTCGGCATGAAGGCCATGCAGGAGCTGGAGACGCTCAACCCGCGGCCGGGGACCGCCACCGACGCTCAGGTGATGCTGGTCGCGCTCAACACCGCCTCGGTGCAGCTCGTGCCCGTGACGATGATCACCCTGCGCCTCCAGGCGGGATCCCGCGCGCCCGAGGAGATCCTCGTCCCGACGCTCCTCGCCTCCGCGTGCGGCGTCGTCGTGGCGGTGACCGTGGCCCGGCTGCTCCGGCGCGCCTCGCCCGCGCCGGCCGCAAGGTGAACGCGTATGGGCAACGCCTTCCAGCTCGCGAGCTCCTGGATCGTCGCCGTGCTCCTGGCCGGCATCCCGCTGCTCGCCTTCCTTCGCGGCGTGAAGGTGTACCCGGCCTTCCTCGAGGGCGCGAAGTCGGGGTTCGAGACGGCGGTCCGGATCATCCCGCCGCTCGTCGCCGTGTTCGTGATGCTGGCGATGCTCCGCGCCTCCGGCGCGATGGACGCCGCCGCCGCGGCGCTCGCCCCGGTGACCGACGCGCTCGGCATCCCCGCGAGCGTGCTGCCCCTCGCCCTCGTCCGACCGCTCTCCGGCGGCGCGGCGCAGGGGGTCGTCGCCGAGGTGCTCAAGACCGAGGGGCCGGACTCCTGGGCCGGGCGGCTCGCCTCGGTGATGGCCGGCTCGACCGAGACGACCTTCTACGTGATCGCCGTGTACATGGGGGCCGCCGGGATCACCCGCCCGCGCCACGCGATCGCCGCGGGGCTGCTCGCGGATCTCGCGGGGTTCACGGCGGCGGTGCTGGTGTGCAGGCTCGTGTTCGGGGGGTGACGGTCACGGCCGCGGCGCCCACCGCGTGACGAGCCGCGCCAGCTCCTTCCCGTCCTCCTCGCGCACGATCGCGTGCGCGAACGTCCCACCTGGGTGAGCCGTGATCCGCGAGAGCACGGCGCTCCCGAGCAGGCACTCGGCAAGGTAGCTCACCTCGAGCTCGGCGATCCGCTCGGCCTGCCAGGTCTCCTTGGGCACGGCCTCGATCGCCCACGCGAGGTAGCTGCCGTTGTTCACGTGCAGGTTCCGGTCGATGTCCGCGTAGCGGACCTGGAACCGCTTCTCCGCATCCCAGCGCTCGAGGGCGGGCAGTTTCCCTCCGGTGAACGCGGTCGCGCGCGGCGCGCCCTCGAGCTGGAACCGCGCCGGGTCGAGGACCACCCCGGGCGGCCGGGGACGGCGGGTGGCGAGGTCGAGGACGAGCCACTGGCTGGTGGCGCGGGCGAGCTCGGTCCCGTCGGCGGCGCGGACGCGGAAGTCGCGGAGGGCGGCGAGGCGGTCGATGCCGGAGGGCCAGGTCTCGACCTCGACCTCGTCGTGCAACCGCGGCGGCACGAGGAGCTCGACTCGCTGGCGGGCGAGGACCCAGGTGAGGCCGCGGGCCATGAGCGCGTCGAGCCCCACGCCGAGCGCGGTCGCGTGCCGTCCGGCGGCCTCGGCGAGGAAGTCGGTCAGCGCGGGCGCCGCGAGCAGGCCGAACGCGTCGAGCTCGAACGTGTGGACGGTGAAGCGGGCGCGCAGGGGGTGAACGGACAACCGGGTTCACTCCCGCCAGCGCGCGTTGTGCCGGGCGATGCGCGCGCGCAGCTCGTCGATCTCGCCCGCGTCGAGAAGGCCGTGGCCGACGAAGAACTCGCCGATCCGCTTCTGGAGGCGGAGCTGGCGGCCGAGGACGGCGAGGAGCTGGAACGACGTGAGGTAGCCGAGGCGCACCGCGAACTCGCCGAAGGGGACCGACTGCGCCGCCTGGAGGCGCCGCTCCTCGAGGATCCGGCCGACGTCCTCGGGGTCGAGGAACCCCCACTCGACGGCGATGCGGCCCACCTGCGGCCGCTGCCGGCGCTGCCAGGCGAGCGACTCGACGAAGAGCGTCCAGGGCACGCGCCCGGAGTAGTAGAGGTACTCCGCGAACCGGAGCTTCCGGCGCGGCATCTGCTCGGGGTGAACCGAGTAGCGCACGCGTCGTCCGGGGAAGTCGGCGGGCTCGGGCTCCCGCTTCGGCGCGGACGCGGGCTGGGCGCGCGCGGTCTCGGCCCTGGGGCGCGGAGGGCGGTGGTCGGGTCGCGGCGGCGGCGGGCGCCACACGCCGGCCGGGAGCGGGCCCCCCGCGAGCTGGGAGAGGACGCGGTAGGCCTCCGCGACGCGGCGGAACTCGAGCGAGAGATCGCTCTCGGAGCGGCCGACCGAGCGAGCACGATCGGGATGCGTCTCGAGCGCCCGCCGGCGATAGGTCGTCTTGAGGTCCTCGCGCCAGCCCTGGCCGTCCGCACGGAACCTCGGGCCGAACAGCCCCCGCCCCGCCGCCACCACGTCCTCGAGGCTGACCTGTAGCCCGTCCACCCGCCGACCTCCCGCCATCGCCCGATACCGCTGGCCATAGCGAAGCCCGGCGGCAAGGCGGCGTCCACTTTTCGCCCGTGGCCCCGCGCGGGAGAACCCGGTAGTTCCTGTGGGCGCGTGGCCGAGGCCTCCCACATCTTCCTCTTCGCGCTCGAGGAGCTCCGGGCGCGCTTCGGCGCGGCGACGCCGGAGGGGGCCGACCCGCGCCACGACACGGCCGCGTTTCGCGCCTTCCGGGCGGCGCTCCTCGACGCCTACGCGCGAGCGGCCCGCGCGCCCTTGTCGCTTTCCATGTGGTGGGAGGGCACGTACAACGGCTACGCGCTCGCGGTGGCGGCGACGCCGGAGGAAGCCCTGGGCGCGGTCCGGCTCGACGAGGTCTGCCCGGCGGACGGCGAGCGGACGGGGCCGCCCCGGGCCGACGCGCGCCCGCTGGGGCGCGCCTGGCCCGGCGGCACCGAGCCGGCGCGGGACGAGGGCGGGTCGCTCTGGGAGGCGCCGCTCGGCGCGCCTGCGGGACACTTCGGCGCTCCGGGCATGCGGAGGATTCCATGAAGGCGGTCGTCTTCGAGGGGAAGGGCGGGCCAGAGATCGTACGGGTGAAGGAGCTGCCCGATCCGGCGCCGTCGCGCGGCGAGGTGCTGGTGCGGGTGCGGGCCGCGGCGCTCAACCGTGCCGACCTCCTCCAGCGACGCGGGCTCTATCCGCCGCCCGCCGGGCTCCGCGCCGACGTCCCCGGGCTCGAGCTCGCGGGCGAGGTGGCGGCCGTCGGCGAGGGGGTCAGCGCCTGGCGCACCGGGGATCGGGTGATGGCGATCGCCGTCGGAGAGGCGCAGGCCGAGCTGTGCCTCGTGCACGAGCGGATGCTCCTCCCGATCCCCGCGGGCCTCTCGTTCGCGGACGCCGCCGCCCTCCCCGAGGCCGGCATCACCGCGCACGACGCGCTCTTCACGCAGGGTGGAATGAGGCCCGGGATGACGGTCCTCGTGCACGCGGTCGGCTCCGGCGTCGCCACCATGGCCGTCCAGCTCGCCCGCGCCGCGGGCGCGGCGGCGATCGGCACCTCGCGCACCGCCGCGAAGCTGGAGCGCGCGCGGGCGCTCGGCATGGACCACGGGATCCTCGTGCAGGGCGAGCCGCCCCGCTTCGCGGAGGAGGTCCGGGCGCGGACCGGGGGCGAGGGGACCGCGCTCGTGCTCGAGCTCGTCGGCGCGCCCTACCTCGCCGAGGATCTCGCCGCGCTCGCGACCGGCGGGCGGGTGATCGTCGTCGGCACCATGGGCGGGGCGAAGGCGCAGGTGGACCTCGGGCACCTCCTCCGGTCGCGCGCGGTGGTCGTGGGCACCGTGCTCCGGCCGCGGCCGCTCGAGGAGAAGATCGCCGCCACCCGGGCATTCGCCCGGGACGTCCTGCCGCTCGTCGCCGCCGGGAAGGTGCGGCCGGTCGTCGACGCGGTGCTCCCGCTCACCGCGGTCCGGGAGGCGCACGAGCGGATGGAGCGGAACGAGACGTTCGGAAAGCTGGTCCTCGAGGTCGGGTGATCGGGGGACCTCGGACTTGCCGGCGGCGAGTGACGGGACCATGCTCTCACGGTGCGGCTTCGCACCGGCCTCCTGGCGCTCGTCCCGCTCCTCGCCGCCTGCGACGGTGGCGGCGGCTCGAGCACCTTCGACCTGCCGCGGCTCGAGTGGACATGGGTCGAGGTCGAGGGCGCCGTCTGCGCCGACGGGAGCCCGACCGGACTCGCGGTGAACCCGGGGCCCGAGGGCTCGACCGACGTGCTCGTGTTCCTGATGGGCGGGGGCGCGTGCTGGGACTGGGTGACGTGCAACGCCGCAGTCACGGCGTCCCGCGGCCCGTACGGCGCCACGCAGTTCGACGAGGAGCGACGGAGGAGGCTCGAGGGGAGCGTTCTCGATCGGACGGTCGAGGGCAGCCCGTTCGGCGGAGCGACCCTGGTCTTCATCCCGTACTGCACCGGCGACGTGCACTGGGGCGACGCCGAAAGAGACTATGGGTGGGAGCATCGAGGGGCCAGGAACCTGGGCCTCGATGCGGCGTGGATCACCACGCACCTGCCCGCGCCCGGGAAGCTCGTCGTGAGCGGCTCCTCGGCCGGCGGGTTCGGGAGCCTGCTCGCCCACGACCTCCTGCGCTCGAGCTGGCCGGACGCGAAGGGATACCTCGTCGACGACTCAGGGCCGCCGTTCGTCGGGGGCGACGTCATCCTCGCGTTGCGGGCGGCGTGGTTCCTCTCCTGGGGGCTCGACGGGACGCTGGACCGGCTGTGCGAGGACGACGCGTGCTTCGGCGATCTCTCGCAAGCGGTCGTGGAGCTCGCGGAGAAGTACCCGGACGACCGGATCGCGCTCCTCTCCACGCGGGAGGACTTGGTCATCCGGTCCTTCTTCGGTTTCCTGCCGGCCGACGAGTTCGAGGAGAGCCTGCTCGAGCTCGTGGACACGCGGATCGAGCCGCTCGAGCACGGCGCGGCCTTCCTCGTGCCGGGGGACGGCCACGCGCTCCTCGAGCAGTTCGCCGCCTGGTCCGCGGACGAGACGCCGCTCCCCGACTGGATCAACCAGATGGTCAACGACGACCCGGGCTGGAACACGCTCGGCCGCGCGGAGCCGCCGGCCCTGCGCGACGCCGCCGGTTCGCCCGGGGCGTGGGCGGAGCGCGCGCCGCAACCCTAGCTTCCCGGGGCACCCGCGGTCGGGAGCCCACCGGCCGCGCATGCGCCTCCTCTACCTCCACTACGGCCCGCAGTCGGGCGTGACCGAAGCGATCACCGGGGCCCTCTCCGCCGCCGGCGTCGAGGTCGTCCCGCACAACCCGGTGGAGCGCTTCCTCTACCAGCTCCGCCCGGGGACGCGGATCCCCAACGTGCGCCCGGCGGTCGTCCGCGCTGTGCTCGAGGCGGTGCACCTGCACGGGCCGCACTGGAAGTCCTACTACCTCCACAGCCCCTACACGTTCGACCTCGTCTCGGGCGAGGCCGCCCAGGCGGTCCGGCGGATCGCCCCCGACCGCGTGCTCCAGTCGGGCGTCCTCTTCGGGCTCGGCCCGTACCCGCCGGTTCCGTACCACCTCTACCTCGACCACACCCGCGCGATCGCCGAGCGGTACGAGCCCGTCCCGGGGCTGGCGCCGGCGATCGGCTACCAGGCCGAGTGGCGGGCACGCGAGCGGGCGGTCTACCGGAACGCCGAGGGCATCTTCACGATGAGCGAGTTCGTGAAGGCCTCTCTCCGCGAGGACTACGGCGTGGACCCGGCCCGCGTGCGCGTGGTCGGCGCCGGCGCGAACGTCGTCCCGCCGGGACCGGTCGCGCCCGCCCGGGATCCGCTCGTGCTCTTCGTCGGCAAGCAGTTCGCCCCGAAGGGCGGGCCGGAGCTGCTCGACGCGTTCGCGCTCGTGCGCCGCGAGTTCCCCCGCGCGCGCCTCTCGGTGGTGTCCGCGAGCTTCCCCGGGCCGCTGCCGCCGGGGGTGACCTTCCACGGCCTCCTCCCGCGCGCGGCGCTCGCGAGGCTCTTCGCCCAGGCGGCGGTCTTCGCCCTGCCCACGCTCCGTGAGGCGTTCGGCCTCTCGCTCCTCGAGGCGATGGCCTTCGGCCTGCCGGTGGTCGCGACCCGCCTCGAGGCGATCCCGGAGATCGTCTCGGACGGCGAGACCGGACTGCTCGTGCCGCCGCGCGACGCCACGGCGCTCGCGGCCGCGCTCGCGGAGCTCCTCCGCGAGCCGGCGCGGGCGCGACAGATGGGAGCCGCCGGGCGGCAGCGGATGCACGCGCGATACGGCTGGAGCCGGGCGGCGGGGGCGATGCTGAAGGTGCTGTGGCCCGAGCGCGCCGGCGCGCCGGACCGGGAGCGATCGGCGGGGTAGGGGGGAACGGGATTGCACGCGTCCATCCTCGGCCGCGCGCGGCCGCTCCTCCTCGCCCGGCTCGCGGGCGCGGTGCTCACCTTCGCCGTCCCGCTCGTCCTCGCCCGCGTGCTCCTGCCGGCGTCATACGGCACCTTCAAGCAGGGATGGCTCCTCTCGCAGACGCTCCAGCTCGTGCTGCCGCTCGGGCTCACGCAGAGCCTCTACTACTTCGTGCCGCGCGACCCCGCCGGCCGCGATCGCTACGTCGCCCAGACGCTCTGGGCGACGCTCGTCCTCGGCGTCCTCGCGGCGGCGCTCGTCCTCGGCGGCGCCCCGCTCGTGGTCGAGCGGTTCGACAACCCCGAGCTCGGCCGCAATCTCCCCTGGGTGGCCGCCTTCACGGCATTCGGCCTCGCCGGCGCCTCGCTCGACGTCGCCTGGAACGCGAGCGGCCGGATCGGGGCCGCCGCGCTCGCCCGGGTGGCGACCGAGGCGGTGCGCGGCGCCTGCATGGTGGCCGGGGCGGTCCTCACCGGCACCGTGACGGGCGTCTTCGCCGGCGTCGCCGCCGCGACCTTCCTGCGCGCCGTCGTGTGCGCCGCCCTGCTCTTTCGCCGCCACGGCTTCCGCTTCGACGGCGCGAGCCTGCGCCGCCAGCTCGCCTACGCCGTTCCGTTCGGGCTCGCCTTCGTGCTCATCGTCCCGCAGCAGCAGTACCACCAGTACGCGGTCGCCGCGGCGGTGAGCGCGGCCGCCTTCGCCGTCTACAGCGTGGGGACCTTCCAGCTCCCGCTCGTGGACGTGCTCTACACGCCGGTCTCCGAGCTCCTCCAGATCGGCCTCGCCGAGGCGGAGGGCGCAGGGCGTCCGCCCCGGGCCGGGCTGACGCTCTTCCACGAGGCGGTGCTCCAGCTCTCGTTCGCGTTCGTCCCGCTGACCGGGCTCCTGCTCGTCGCCGGTCCGGACCTCGTCGTGCTCCTCTTCTCCGAGCGCTACGAGAACGCGGGCCCGATCTTCCGGGTGGCGGTGATCCTCGTCGCGCTCGCCGCCCTCCCGCTCGACGGCGTCATGCGGGCGCGGGCCCAGAACCGGTTCATGCTCCTCTTGTCCGCGGCGAAGCTCTGCCTCACGCTCGTCCTCGTCACCGCGGGGCTGCGGCTCGTGGGTGAGCTGGGCGCGCTCGCCGGGTGGATCGCCGTGGAGGCGGCGGCGCGGGGGGCGATGCTCGTCCGGTGCGCCCGGCTGTTCGAGGTCCCGCTCCGGAACGTCCTCCCCGCGCGCGCCCTCCTCCGGCAGCTCGCCGCGACCGCGGCGGCGACGCCGGCCGCCTGGCTCGCGCTCCGCGCCGTCCCGGGCTCGACCCTCGTCCGTCTCGCAGCCTGCGGGCTCGTCTTCGCGACGGCGTATCTCGGCCTCTCCCTCGCCCGCGGCTGGCTGCCGCCGGGGTGGGCCTCGCTCTTCCGCGCGCGCGGCGCCGCGGCGCCGGGGAGCTGAGGTGCGCACCCCGTTCGCCGCCATCCTGGGGCTCGCGCTCGCCGCGGTGACCATCGCCCGCATCCCCGCGGCATGGGAGAGCGGCAACGCGCTCAACCACGTCTCCGGAGCGTGGATGGCGCTCGCCGACGACCTCGCGCGAGGGACGCTCTACCGGCCCCTGCACGACCCGGCGCTCGGCTTCGGCGGCACGCGGTTCTTCCCGCTCTCGTTCGCCGCCCACGCCGCGCTGGCGAAGACCGGGATGCCGCTGCTCCTCGCGGGCTGGGTCCTCTCGCTCGCCGCCGGAGCGCTCGCCGCCGTCGGGGCGGCGCGGTTCCTCCGCCGCGCAGGGCACGGC
>JAEZXM010000112.1 GCA_023419875.1 Pseudomonadota bacterium
ACCGCGACGCTGCAGAAGAGGACGAAGGCGACCCCGAGCCAGGTTGCGGCCGCGATCGGCGCCACCCGCGCCAGCCATCCGGACGCGACCCGGCCCATCACGAGCCCGGCGGGCACCCCCAGCGCGAGCAGCGCGAGCAGCACGGTGAGGGCGCGCCGCCAGCCGCCGGGGAGGCCCGGATCCCGGACGAGCCGGAGCCACAGGTAGGCGTGCATGCCCCCGAGGACGGCCAGGACGACGAGCAGGAACAAGGAGACGGAGAGGACCCGGGACATGCGCAGCGGCTAGCAGTAACGCGCCACGGGCGAAGACGCCAGGGAGGCGGCGTCCCCGCCCGTGCTTCGACGGTCGAGCGGCTACCGGCTACCGCTCACCACCTCCACGCCACGACGACCTTCCACCGCGCGTCCAGGGCGGCACGCTCCCGGGCGTACCACGCCTCGAATCGACGGACCTCCGCGCGCGGGTGCGGGCGGGCGTGGAAGCGGGCACGGACGGCATCCAGCTGCGCGTACTCGGCGCGAAGCTCGGCGCGCTCGTGCGCAGCCCGCCACCCGCCATCGCGCCCGCCGCGTTCCCACTCGTGGCCGCGGCCGTGGTGCCCCTCGCGGGCGTTCCACCCTGCGTTCATGGCCCCCGGAGCGGCGTGGACCTTCACGTGCACGGCGTCCCTGGGGTGAAGCTCGCAGGCGTGGGCGGCGGCGGGGGCCAGCGCGGCGGCAGCGGCGATGGCGAAGGCGGCGGTGCGGATGGCGGTCATCGGGTTTCTCCTCGGTTCATGTTCACGCGGAAAAGACCGCCCCGGCCGACTTCGCATTCACCGAGGACCCCCGCGGGCTCGGGCGCGGGCCGACGTTTCACGCGTGGCGGTATTCACGCGGAGCCCGGCAGTTCACGGTGAGGCAAGCGCTCAGGCGCCGCGCTTCTGGAGCTGATCGATCTTGGCGGCGAGGATGAAGTCGTTCTCGGAGAGCCCGCCGACGGCGTGCGTCCAGAGGGTCACGTCCACCTTGTTCCAGGAGACGGCGAAGTCCGGGTGGTGGCCCTCGGCCTCGGCGAGGTCGGCGATCGCGTTCACGAACCGCATCGCCTCCTTGAAGTCCTTGAACCGGTGGTGCTTGTGGATCTTCGTGTGCCCGCCCTGGACGTCCCAGCCGGACAGGGACCGCACCGCCTCCTCCACCTGCGCGGGGGTGAAGGCGGGCGCGCCGCGCTCGCACGGAACGCACTTCTTGCTCGCGTAATCCATGCGAGACCAGTGGGGGCGCCTTCCCGGCGCTGCAACCCCCGCGCGGGACGGCGATGCCCCGATGCCCCCAAGGTCCGGGCGGGTCGGGACGGCGCACTGAGAGATACTCCCGCACATGGAACGGCTCTTTCTCGTCGCCGGGGCGATCTCCGGCTTCCTCGCCGTGGCGGCGGGTGCGTTCGGCGCCCACGCGCTGCGGGCCCGGCTCCCGGCGGACCTGCTCGCCGTCTGGAAGACCGGTGCCGAGTACCAGCTCGCCCACGCGCTCGCCCTGCTGGCGGTGGGATGGCTGTCCGCGCGGGCGCCGGGCGGTGCCTCGACCGCCGCGGGGTGGTTCTTCGTCGCGGGCACGGTCCTCTTCTCCGGAAGCCTCTACGCGCTCGCGCTCACCGGTGTGCGCGTCCTCGGCGCGGTGACGCCGCTCGGCGGACTCGCGTTCCTCGGGGGATGGGCGGCGCTTGCCTGGGCGGCGCTGCGGATGCGCGCTGGGTGAGCCGCGGCGGCCCGCGGCGAGGACGCGCGTCTCGGGCCCCTGCGGGAACACGGCGCCAGAAATGATCGTCGTTGACGCCCGGCGTTCGCGGGTCGTAAGACCTCGAACGGCCCATGACCCCCACGGATCGAGCCGTAGGATTCCTCCGCGCGAACGGGATGTTCCACGCCGACATCGACGCCGCGCGGTCGGTCCAGGAGTTCCTCTCCGAGATGGCGGCCGGGCTCGCCGGGAAGGCCAGCTCGCTCCGGATGATCCCCACCTTCATCGAGGCGGACGGCGCCATTCCCGTGGGCGAACCGGTGATCGCCATGGATGCGGGCGGGACCAACCTCCGGGTGGCCCTGGTCGAGTTCGACGCCGAGGGCGAGCCGGTGATCTCCGCGTTCGAGCGGCACCGCATGCCCGGGCTCGACGGCGAGATCCCCTGCGACGCGTTCTTCGAGATCCTGGCGGGCCACGTCCGGAAGCTCGCCACGCGCGCCGCGCGCGCGGGCCTCTCCTTCTCCTATCCGGCCGAGATCCTCCCCTCGCGCGACGGGAAGATCCTCTCCCTCTCGAAGGAGCTGCGGGTCGCGGGCATCGTCGGGCACCTCGTCGGCGAGCGGATCAACCGGGCGCTCCGGACCGCGGGCGTGAGCCGCGACCTCCGGTTCGTGGTGGTGAACGACACCGTCGGCGCGCTGCTCGCCGGCCGGGCCGCCCACGGCACGCACCGGTACTCCCGCTACGTCGGCTTCGTCCTCGGCACCGGCCTCAACTGCGCATACGTCGAGGCGAACGAGCGCGTCGGCAAGAGGGGCGATCTCACCGCCGGTGGGCGCCAGATCATCAACGTCGAGTCCGGCGCCTACGCCCGCGTGCCGCGCGGCAGGATCGACCTCTCCTTCGACGCGCGGAGCGCGGAGCCGGGCAGCTACCACCTCGAGAAGGCCGTGTCCGGAGCGTACCTCGGTCCGCTCGCGCTCGAGACGCTCCGGGCCGCGGCCGCGGAGGGGCTCTTCACGGCGGGTGCGCGGGAGTGCGTCGAGGCCTGGCCCCGGCTCGAGACCCCCGAGCTCGAGCCGTTCCTCGGCGGCGCCGGCGGGACCGGCCTCCACGCCGCCCTGGTCCGGGCGGGGTCCGTAGACGACCTCGCGCTCGCGGTCGACCTCGTGGACAACCTGATCGAGCGGGCCGCCAAGCTCGCGGCGGTGAACGTCTCCGCCGCCCTCCTCCAGAGCGTCCCCACCGGCCCCGCCGACGCCCCCGCCTGCGTGACGGTGGACGGCTCGACGTTCTGGCGGCTGCGCGGCTACCACGAGCGGATCACCGCCTGGATGGACCGGATCCTCGAGGGGCGCCTCCGGTACGAGATGATCTCGGTCGAGAGCGCCGCGCTCGTCGGGGCAGCGGTGGGCGGGATCACGAACTAGGGCGTTTTGGTGCAGCCCGAGCCTCGGGCCACGCGCCGCGTCCGGGCGGCGTTCGGCACGGCCACTGGTCTGCACCGGGGTCCGGCCCTACAATCAGGTCGTGACGCGTGAGGAGGTCTGCCAGCGCCTCTCCCAAGCTCGAGCCGAGCTCACGGAGCTCGGGGTGCGATCCCTCGACCTGTTCGGCTCCGTTGCGCGCGGCGAAGCTCGCCCCGACAGCGATGTCGACCTCCTCGTGGAGTTCGAAAGGCCGATCGGCCTCTTCCACTTCTTCCGAGTCCAGCGGCGCCTCGAGGAGATCCTCGGCAATCGGGTCGACCTCGTGATGCGCGATGCCGTGAAGCAGCGCCTGCGCGACCGGATCCTGGCCGAGGCGGTGCATGCCACGTAGGGATTGGCGCCTTCGGTTCGAGGACATCCTCGAGGCGGCCGAGCGCGTCGCCCGATATGTGGAAGGCAAGGACCTGGCGAGCTTCGTCTCCGACGAGCTGAGACTCGATGCGGTGTCTCGTTGCTTCGGCATCATCGGCGAGGCCGCGTCGCACGTCCCCCCCGAGATCACGGCGGCTCATCCGGAGATCCCCTGGGCCGAGATGCGGGGAATGCGCAACATCGTCGTCCACGAGTACTTCGGGGTGACGAGCGAGACGCTCTGGAAGACCGCTCGTGAGGATCTGCCCGCCGTCCTCGAACCACTCCGGATGCTCCTTCGAGGCTGAACACGATCCTCGGACAGAGGACGAAACGGCCCGCCCATGCCCTGGACCCCCGAAGACATCGCCCGGATGATCGACCACTCGCTCCTCCGGCCGGAGCTGACCCCCGAGGAGATCGTGAAGGGCTGCGCCGTCGCCCGGAAGTACCGGACCGCGACGGTGTGCTGCGCGCCATCGGACGTGGCGCTGTGCGTGCGCGAGCTCGCCGGGAGCGAGGTGAAGGTCGCCGCCGTGGTCGGGTTCCCGAACGGCTACTCCACGACCGAGGTGAAGGTGGCCGAGGCCGAGCGGGCGATGACCGACGGCGCGGTGGAGCTCGACATGGTGCTCCACGTCGGGCGGCTCCGCGCCGGCGACCTCGAGTACGTCCGCGCCGACGTGAAGGCCGTCTGCGACGCCGCCCACCGGCGCGGCGCGCGGGTGAAGGTGATCCTCGAGAACTGCTACCTCACCGACGAGCAGAAGGTCGCCGCCTGCACGCTCTGTGAGGAGGCCGGCGCCGACTGGGTGAAGACCTCGACCGGCTTCGGCAAGGGCGGCGCGACGATCGCGGACCTGAAGCTCATGCGGGCCGCGGTCTCGGAGAAGGTCCAGGTGAAGGCCGCAGGCGGAATCCGCGACCTCGACATGGCCCTCGCCGTCCGCGAGGTGGGCTGCACCCGCTTCGGCGCGACCGCGACCGAGGCGATCATGGAGGAGGCGATCCGGCGGAGCGTGGGTAGCTGACCCGCTCCGGGTCGAGGGATGGTCGAGGGGGTCCGCCGCGCGGACCACCGGTCCGCCGTTCGGGCCGGCTCTCCGAACGCGCGCCGCCGAAGATCCTTCGAACCCGCGGGTTCAAGCGAGCGCACCCCTGGCCTGGCCCTTGCTCCAGCGCCGGCCATGATCCGGCTCGACGCGAACCCCGCCCTCCCGAGACAGCTCTCTCCCTCCGGTCCGATGCTCCTCTGGCGAGACGGCGAGGGCGGCGGACGGGAAGGGCTGCTCCTGCTCGTCGAGGTGTGCCCCTTCCCCGGATGCTACATCCGCCACTGCGACGTGCACGGCTTCCGGGTGGTCGACGACCTCCTCGCGGTCGAGCTCGATGGAGAGGACGTCGTGACCCGGCACGCCTCCCGGCGCAGCGAGCACCCGCGCAAGCTCTTCCAGGCCGCGGTGGACCTGGACCGGGGGCGCATCGACGCCGCGGTGCCCGGGGCCGACCGCGACGCGCTCGACTGGTTCGCGCGCGAGCTCGACGCCGAGCTGGTCACGGTCTTGCTGTTGCAGTTCGAACGCGAGCGGCGACTCGCCGACGCGGCCCTGGATCCCGAGCCGCGGGCCGGTGCCCGGCGAAGGATCGGTCGGAACGAACCGTGCCCGTGCGGCTCGGGGCTGAAGTACAAGGCGTGCTGCCTCGAGGCGGGAGGACCGCGGCCGATGGTGATCACGCGGAGCTGGTTGCACTGACGGGATGCGGGTCGGGATCGCGACCGTCTCCAGGTCTCGACAGAGGGGCGGACGGCTCGAGCGACGGGATCCCGTCCACGTACACCACCCGCCCGCCGAGCCCCGCCGCCACCCGCGGCCCGGGCGTCAGGATCCCGACGAGGTTGAGCGGATCCGCGGCCGAGATCTCGACCCGCTCCTCGCCTTTGCGTGGCATGCGCCGCACCGCGCGGAGCGCGTCCACGGCCTCGGGCAGCGCGAACTGCTCGCCCGAGCGGCCCGCGACGAACCGGCCGCCGCGGATCGAGCCACGGGCCTCGAACCGCCGGTAGGTCCGCACGAGCTCGCGCCACGGCGGCGCGTCCTCGCGCGCGAGGAGGTCGCGGAAGACGACGCCGTAGCGGCGCAAGTAAAGCTGCGCGAGCCGCTCGTCGATGTCCGGCTCGCCGCGATCCTCTCCGGGCGCGGCGCCCGGCGCGAGCAGGAACCAGCGGCCGCCCGCGGCGGCGTTCCGCGCC
>JAEZXM010000122.1 GCA_023419875.1 Pseudomonadota bacterium
GACGAGCCGCGGCCGGCCGGTCTTCTTCTCGGACAACCTCGCCTTCGACTGGCAGTTCGTGAACTGGTACTTCCACACCTACCTCGAGCGGAACCCGTTCGGCTGGTCGGGCCGGCGCATCGGCGACCTCTACTGCGGGCTGGTGAAGGACGCGTACGCGCAGTGGAAGCACCTGCGCAAGACGGCCCACGACCACGACCCGGTGAACGACGCCAGAGGCAACGCCGAGGTGCTGCTCCAGCTCCCGGACATGGGGCTCGAGCTCTCGTTCCGGTGAGCTGGCTCGCCTCCATGGGCCAGGGCGCGATCCTGGGGCTCTCCGCGGCGGCGGCGCCGGGGCCGTTCCAGGCGCTGCTCGTGGCGCGCTCGATCCGGACCGGGCCGGTGCGATCCCTGCCGCTCGCGCTCGTCCCGCTCGTCTCGGACGGCCCGGCGATGGTCATCATCCTCCTGCTCCTGTTCCGCCTGCCGCCCGGCTTCGTGACCGCGCTGCGCGTCGCCGGCATCGCCGTCATGCTGGTCATCGCGATCGCGACGCTCCGGACGGCGCTCCGAGCGGCCGCCGAGGGAGAGCCCGAGCGCGACGCGCCGCGCGGCTTCCTCCAGGCCGCCGCCGTCAACCTCACGAACCCCAACCTGTGGATCTTCTGGAGCGTCCTGGGCGGACCGATCCTCGCCGCCGCGTGGCGCGGGAGCCCGGCGCGCGCGCTCGCCTTCCTGGCCGCGTTCTACGGCTGCATCACCGCGGGGAACGCCGCGCTCGTCGCGCTCGCCGGCGGACTCGCCCGGGCGGGCCCGGGCGCGCGGCGCGCCCTGGGGTTCGCCTCCGGTGCGGCGCTCATCGGGTTCGCCGCGTGGCAGGCGGTCCTGCTCGCCCGCGGCTGAGGCCCGCCCGTCAACGCTCCCGGGGGCTCCCGCTACCCGCCTCTGCGTCCTGTTCGCCCTGCGCCGTCTGCCTGGGCGGCGGGATGTCCCGGAGCTGCGCCTTCACCGCCGCGATCTCCGTGCCGGTCCTGCCCCCGCTGCCCGCGAGCCCGTTCTTCTCGATGAACGCGTTCACCCGCTCGACGCGTTCGGCGCTCGGCGGGTGCGTCGAGAGGAACCGGGCCCACCCCGGCTGCTTGCCCTCGCCCTTCATCAGCTTCTCGAAGAAGGACGCGATGCCGCGCGGGTCGTAACCGGCGGCGGCCGAGTACTTCGCGCCGAGCTCGTCCGCCTCGATCTCGTCGGCCCGGCTGTGGGCGAGCAGGGTGCCCTGGCCGGCCAGCGCGGCGGCGAGCTGCGCGAGCGTGTTCGGGTCCTCGCCGAGCGCCACCGCGGCGAGCGTCTCGAGGCCCATCGCGTTCACCATCTGTCGGGCCGAGTGGCGCGCCACCACGTGCCCGGCCTCGTGACCGAGCACGCCGGCCAGCTCGGCCGTGTCGTCCGCGGCGAGGATGAGGCCCGAGAAGACGTAGAGGAAGCCGCCCGGGGTGGCGAAAGCGTTCACCTGCTCCGGGTCGTTGATCACCTTCACCGTCCACGTCACGTCGGGGCGGTCCTTCTTCGCGTGCTCCAGGATCCTCCCGGCGACGGTCTGGACGTAGTCGTTCACCGGCCCGTCGATGTACTCGACGCCCTGCTTCTGCTCGAGCTCCTGCTTCACTTGGAGTCCGAGCTGGTTCTCCTGCTCGGTCGAGATGAGCGCCGCGGCCAGCTTCGTCTCCGCGCTCCGCCGCTGGGCGGTGGAGCAGGCGACGAGGGCCGATAGCGCCAAGATCGACGCGTACCCAACCCGGGGGACGACGTTGCACATGGTCGGAATTCCTCCTCTCTTGCCAAAGCTGGCCATCGCCGGACGCCTTGCTCGGTTGAATCGATCGGCCCGTGCGGGGTACAAACGGAGCCTTCGGAGGCAGCGATGCGCGGGAAGACGCTTCTCATAGGCGGTCTGGCCCTTTCCTTTGCCACCGCGGCGACCGGGGCAGCGGTCGCCTGGCTCGTCATCGAGCCGCCGTGGAGGGAGCCGCCTCCTCCTCCGCCGCCCCCCCTGCCGATCAACCTCCCGACCGCCGGCCCGACCGTCATCGACGCGGAGCAGATCCAGTCCGGCCAGATCTCGATGGACCGCATGCCTCCCTCTGTGGTGGGCGCGCTCCAGACGCACTCGACGGAGATCGTGCGGACGCAGGAGCTCCTGCAGCAGAAGCAGGCCCGCATCACCGGGACCTGCGCGCCGGGATCTGCGATCCGGATCGTGGCCGAGGACGGCTCGGTGACCTGCCAGCGGCTGCCCCGCGGGGTGAGCTCGGTCTCGGCCCTCGCCGGCCAGACGCGCGTCTCCGCGACCGGCACCGCCCAGGCGAGCGTGCCCGGCGGCGTGGGCCGCTACCAGACCTCGGGCGACGACGACTTCCTCGTCATCCCGATCTCGCTCCCGGAAGGGGCGACGGTGACGAGCTTCACGTACACGTTCTGGGACGACGCCACCGACGTGGACGCCGGCGCGTACCTCTTCCGCTCGGACGACGTGATGATGGCGAAGCTCGCCACCCAGGGCGCCGCGCCCGAGGTGCGGGCCGTCACCACCGAGGGCATCCAGGCGAAGAAGGTGGACAACAACTCGTTCGGCTACATGGTCTTCCTGCAGCTCTCGGCCAAGGCGGGGAAGAACCTGATGCCGATCTCGGCGTCGGTGACGTACCGGCTGCCGTAGTCACGACGACCTCTCCGCTTCCGGAAACCTTCTCCGCTCGGGCCCGTCGATGCCCCGCAGCCTCATCCATCGCGTGAAGCGACTGGTCGTGAAGGTCGGGACCGGGACCCTGACGGACGCCCGGGCCGGTTCGACGCGGCCAACTGCGCCCGGCTCGCCGCGGAGCTCGCCGAGGTGGCGCGCGGGCGGAAGCTGGTGCTCGTCTCGTCGGGCGCCGTGGCGCTCGGGGCGGAGAAGCTCGGCCTCGTCCGGTCCCGCGCAAAACCGTGGGACATCCCGACCAAGCAGGCCGCGGCGGCGGTGGGCCAGCCGCACCTCATGGCCGCCTGGGGCGAGGCGCTCGGGGAGCACGGGTTCGTCACCGCGCAGGTGCTCCTCACCGCGGACGACCTCGCCTCGCGGCAGCGGTTCCTGAACGCCCGCCGCACCTTCGCGAAGCTGCTCGAGCGGGGGGCGATCCCGGTGGTCAACGAGAACGACACCGTGGCCGTGGACGAGATCAAGGTCGGCGACAACGACACGCTCGCCGGCCTCGTCGCGGGGTGCATCGAGGCCGACGCGGTGGCGATGCTCACCGACGTCGAGGGCCTGTACGACCGGAACCCGTCCCAGCCGGGCGCGGTGCTCATCCACGACGTCCCCAGGGTCACCGCCGAGATCGAGCGGATCGCCGGCGGCGCGGGCTCGGAGCGGAGCACCGGCGGCATGGCGACCAAGGTCCGAGCCGCCCGCCGCCTCGCCGCACAGGGGGTCGTGACGGCCCTCGTCTCTGGGCGCCGGCCCCGGGGCCTCCTCGACCTGCTCGCCGGCGGCGCCGTCGGCACCGTCTTCGCCCGCGGAGCGGAGCGGCTCTCCTCGCGCAAGGGCTGGCTCGCCGCCGCAGCACGCGGGAAGGGCACGATCCTCGTGGACGCCGGCGCGCGGCGCGCACTCTCCGAGCAAGGCCGCAGCCTGCTCCCCAGCGGGGTGCGGGCGGTCGAGGGGCAGTTCGGGGTGGGCGACCCCGTGGACATCGCGGTGGAGGGCGGCCGTCCGTTCGCGCGCGGGCTGGCCGGGTATGCCGCCGACGAGGTCCGGAAGATCGCCGGCCTCAAGACCGGAGAGATCGAGCGGGCGCTCGGGTATAAGTACCTCGACGAGGTGATCCACCGGAACGACCTCGTCGTCCTCGACGGTGACCGGGAGTGAGGATGGAGAAGGAGCAGGGCCAGGAGCTCGCGGGCCGGATGCGCCGCATGGCCGAGGCGGCGCGCGACGCCGCGCGTGTCCTCGCGCACGCCGACACCCGCTCCAAGGACGCCGCGCTCCGCGCCGCGGTCGAGGCGATCCGCGACCGCACCCCGCGCATCCTCGCCGCCAACGCCGAAGACCTCGAGGCGGCGCGGAAGGCCGGCATGCCTTCCGCGTTCGTGGACCGGCTGGCGCTCGACGCGAAGCGGCTCGACGGCATCGTGAAGGCGATCGTGGAGGTCGCGGCGCTGCCCGATCCGGTCGGGGAGGTGACCTCCACCTGGCGTCGCCCGAACGGCCTCGTCGTCCGGAAGGTCCGGATCCCACTCGGCACGATCCTGATGATCTACGAGGCGCGCCCCAACGTGACCACCGACGCGGGCGCCCTGTGTCTCAAGAGCGGGAACGCGGCGATCCTCCGGCCGGGCTCGGACGCGCTCCGCTCCTCGCTCGCCCTCGCGGAGGCGTTCGCCGAGGGCGTCGCGCACGCGAAGCTTCCCGCCGCGTCGGTGCAGGTCGTCCCCACCGCCGAGCGCGAGGCCACCTACGAGCTCCTCAAGCTCGACGACCTCGTCGACCTGTGCATTCCCCGGGGCGGCCCGTCGCTCATCCGCGCGGTGGTGGAGCGGTCGCGGGTTCCGGTGGTGAAGCACTACGAGGGCGTGTGCCACCTCTACCTCGACGAGAGCGCCGACGAGGCCCAGGCGGTGGCGCTCGCCATGAACGGAAAGGTGCAGCGCCCGTCGGTGTGCAACGCGCTCGAGTGCCTGCTCGTGCACCGCGCCTCCGCGGAGCGGCTCCTCCCGCCGGTGGGCAAGGCGCTCGCCGAGGCCGGGGTGGAGCTGCGCTGCGACCCGACCGCGCTCACCCTGCTCGCGCGGGCGGGCGTGCGGGCGGAGGCGGCCGGCCCGGAGGACTACGGCAAGGAGTTCCTGGACAAGATCCTCGCCGTCCGCGTGGTCCACGACCTCGACGGCGCGCTCGACCACATCGCCCGGTACGGCTCGCACCACACCGAGGCGATCCTCACGAAGGACCTCGCGGCCGCGCGGCGGTTCGAGCGCGAGGTGATCGCGAGCGCGGTGATGATCAACGCGTCCACCCGCTTCAACGACGGCGGCGAGCTGGGGCTCGGCGCCGAGATCGGCATCTCCACGACGAAGCTCCACGCATTCGGCCCCATGGGCCTCGCCGAGCTCACCACGCAGCGGTACGTGGTCGAGGGCGACGGCCAGGTGCGGTCCTAGCGGAGGCACGACACCCGCATGGCGAACAAGAAGACGGCGGCGGCTCCCTCGGCGAAGCGCTCCCGTCCCCCGGCCCGGAAGTCGAAGCGGGCCGGACCCCCGAGGAAGGGCCCCCCGCCCCGGCGCGCCGCGCCGCCGAAGCGCGCGGGCGGGAAGAGCGCGCCGAAGCCCGCGAAGCCCGTGGCGCTCGCGGCACCGCCTCCGCCCGCCGGGCCGCCGGCGCTCGACGAGGCCCGGCCCACCGCGATGCTCATCGCCCAGGCCGCGCTCGACAAGAAGGCCGAGGACGTGACCGTGCTCGACGTGCGCGGGCTCACGAGCTACGCGGACTACTTCGTCGTCGCCACCGCCGATTCGGAGCGCCAGGCCGGCGCCATCGCCGCCGCGGTCGAGCAGACGATGAAGGCTCGGGGGGTCTCGAAGGTCGGCGTCGAGGGGTACGAGGGCGGCCGCTGGATCCTCGTGGACTACGGCGACGTGGTCGCCCACGTCATGAACCGCGAGTCGCGCGGGTTCTACGATCTCGAGGGGCTCTGGGCGGACGCGCCGCGGTTCACCGTCAGCTGAGCTTGCCGCTCCCGCCCCGCCAACCCGCGAGCCCCGCCGCGAGGAGCACCATCGCCCCGCCCACGGCGGTGGACCAGCCCACCGGCTCGCCGAGCACCGCCGCGCCCAGGAACACCGCCACGGTCGTGTCGAGGAGCGGGATCATGCCGACCGCGGCGAGCGGGACCCGAGGCAGGAGCCAGTAGAGGCCCAGGTACGTGAGGCCGCTCCCGAAGATCGCCAGGTAGACGAGCACGCCGACTGCCTCCGGCGTGAACGTCGCCGTCCTCCCGCCCTCGGTCGCGAACGAGACCGCCAGCAGGACCACGCCTCCGACGAGCGACTGCCCCGCGGTGAGCCCGACCGGCGGGAGCGACAGGATGTGCCGGCGCGCCAGCACGTTTGCGAACGCGACCACGATGGAGGCGGCGACCACGGTCGCGCTCCCCACCGCGAGGAGCCCCGAGCCCGAGAGGTCCCCCAGGCTCGGCGCTTCGAGCACCGCCACGCCGGCGATGCCCACGAGCACGGACGTCACCCGGAGCGCCGTCAGCCGTTCGCCGGGGAGGAAGAATCGGGAGACGAGCGCGATCCAGATCGGGAAGGTCGCGAACAGGATGGCGGCGAGCCCGGAGGGCACCCACTGCTGGGCGAGGAAGAGGAGCCCGTAGGGGACCGCCACCTGGAAGAGGCCGATGAGGACCACCTGCCCGCGGGCTTGGAGGAGCACACCGAGCCCCCCGCCGCGGAGCGCGAACGGCGCGAGGAAGACGACGGCGAGGATCATCCGGAGCCCGGCGAAGAGGAACGGCGGGAGATCGCGCAGGCCGATCCGGACGAGGAGCCAGGTCGAGCCCCACATCGCGGCGATGGCCAGGTACACGCACAGGACGAGCGGGTGCCGCACGGCGCGGAGCCTACGCTGGCGCGGGGCGACGCGGGGCGGTATTCCTGCCTCGCTTGATCTTCACCCTCACGCTCAACCCGGCCCTCGACCGGGAGTACGAGGTCCCCGCCATCGCCTTCGGCGAGGTCCTTCGCGCCGCCGCGATCCGCGAGGACCTCGGCGGGAAGGGCTTCAACGTCTCCCGCGCGCTGCTCGCGCTCGGTGAGGCCACCGTCGCGGTGGGGCTCGTCGGCGGGCATACCGGGCGGCGGATCGCCGAGGGGCTCGCCGCGCTCGGCGTCGCGACGGAGCTCGTCGAGCTCGAAGGCGGCGAGACGCGGACCAACGTGACCGTGGTCGCGCCCGGCCGGCACGTGAAGGTGAACGAGCCGGGGCCGGCGGTGGGCCGCGCCGAGGAGGAGCGGCTCGTGGCGCGGGTCCGTTCGCTCGCCCGCGCCGGCGACCTGTGGGTGCTCTCGGGCAGCCTCCCGCCCGGCGCGCGGCCGGAGCTCTACGGTGAGCTCGTCGGGATCCTCCAGGGCGCCGGCGCGCGCGCCCTGCTCGACACGAGCGGCCCCGCGCTCGCCGCGGGCTGCGCGGCGGCGCCGTTCGTCGTGAAGCCGAACGGGGTGGAGGCGAGTGAGTTGACCGGATCGGCCCTGCCCCCGATCGCTGCGGACCACCGGGAGTTCCTGTCGGCCATCCACCGCCTCGGCCCCGCCCACGTGCTCCTCACGCTCGGCGCGGAGGGCG
>JAEZXM010000231.1 GCA_023419875.1 Pseudomonadota bacterium
CTCGAGGACGGCGATCAGCTCACCGCCGATGCGGCGCCAGTCGAGGAGCCGCGCGCGAGTCGGTGGGCTCACGCCGCGCGAGAGCAGGGAACGGGCGATCCAGTCCCAGCGCCGCAGCAGCGCGAGGAAGTCGGGATCGCCGGGGTCGAAGGGGAGGATTTGGAAGCTCGCCGCACCCTGGCGGCGAGCGCTTCGTTCGAATGGTTCGTCGGACGGCATCGGTGCTCCTGGACGAGGACGAGAGCACCGGGTCGGGCGGCCGTAAACGGGTCACGGAAACGGCCGGGCGAAGGCGGGGTTGGGCCTGCGCGGAGCCGACGTGGGTCCTCCGGCGCGGACCTGCGCTGCGGCCAGGGGCCGCGGCATTCGCGGAACGCTTGCCTGGGCGCCGATCGCTTCTATGCGCCTGCCGAGGCGACGATCCTCGCCGCCCCCAGCTCGGCCAGCTCGGCGTCCTCCTCCTGGGAGAGGCCGCTCACCGCCACGGCGCCGACCACCTCGCCCCTCACGCGCACCGGAACGCCGCCGCCCCAGCCGGTGAAGGACGGGTCCGTGTTCGAGAGCTGCCAGCCGCTGGCCTGGAAGGCCTTGCCCACCTCGTAAGTCGCGCCGCGCTCCCGGGCTGCGGTCAGGCACTTGCGGGTGGCGACCAGGACCGATGGGAGGGGCGCGCCGTCCATCCGGAGCAGCGAGATGAGCTCGCCGTGCGAGTCGGAGACGGCGATCACCGCGGCCTTCCCGCGCCGCAGGAGCTCCTCCCGGATGGCGGTCACGGCCAGCGCGGCCTCCTGCTCGCCCAGCTCCAGCTTTTTCTGCATCGTCGTCTCCGGGTCTCGAGGTCGGCGCATATCGTACCCGGTTACGCAGCGCGGCGATCGTTCTCGCGTTCCCCGGGGGCGCCTGTCCGGGGGCCGCCTTGCCGCCCCGAACGGCGCTGTGCAAGACTGCGCCCCCGCGCCGGCCTGCGGCGCCCCCGGAGGCCGCGCCCGCCTTGCCCACCGTTCACGGCCCGAGCGCCTCGCGTCCCGCCGCCGCTCTCGCCGCGCTCACCGGCCAAGGCGTGCTCCTCGCCTGGGTCGTTTTCCTCGGCGTGAAGCAGGTCGCCACCTCCGTCCTCCTGCTGCGGCTGCTGCACGTGCCTCCGAACGCCCTGATCGCGCTCGCCGGGCAGGGGCTCGTGCTGCTCGCGCCCGTGTTCGCGCTGCGAGGGCGCTCGAGGGTGGCTGCGCTGCTCTCGGTGGACCTCGTGGTCTCGTTCCTCTGCCTCGTGAACCTCGTCTACTTCCGGCAGTTCTCCGACCTCCCGTCGGTGGCGGCGCTCCGCTACGTGGGGCTCGCGGCCGAGGTGGAGGGGATCGCCGGGGCGCTGCTGCGCGCGACGGACGCCCTCTTCGTGGTGAGCGGGCCGCTCTTCCTCTTGCTCCTCGGCCCGCGGCGGGTGATGGCCGCGCCGGCGCTGCCGCGCCGCCTGGTGCTGGCGCTCTCGGCGGCCGGGCTCGCGCTCGTGCTCGCGGTCGCGCTCACGAGCCGCACGGTGCGCAACCCGGACGGCGTGCGGATCCGCGTGGCGAGCCGGCTCGGCACGCTCGGCTACCACGGCCACGACCTCGTCTCCTACGCGACCCGGGCCCTGCGCGCCCGCGCCCTCGACCGCGAGGAGGTCCTCTCGGAGGCGCTCAAGCTCGCGGCGGAGCGGACCGCACGGTCGCGCTCGCCCGGCTTCGGGGTCGCCCGCGGGCTGAACGTCGTCGTGGTGCAGATGGAGTCCTGGCAAGGGTTCGCCGCCGGCCACACGGTGGGCGGGCGGCCGGTGACCCCCGCGTTCGACCAGCTCGCCGCGGAATCGCTGCGCTTCGACCGCTTTTACTCGCAGATCGCGCAGGGCAACACCGCCGACGCGGAGCTGCTCGCCCAGTGCTCGCTGCAGCCGATCCGGATCGGGGCCGCCTTCTACGAGTACGCCGGCACCCGCTTTCGCTGCCTGCCGGAGCTGCTCGCGCGGGCCGGCTACCGCACGGCGGTGATGCACGCCAACGACCCGGAGTTCTGGGGGCGGGCCACCACCTATCCGGCCATCGGGTTCCAGGATTTCCTCCACCTCGAGCACTTCCCGGGGAAGAAGATCGGCATGGGCACCTCCGACGCCGACTTCTTCCCCGAGGCGGCCGACCGTGTCGCGGCGTTGCCCGAGCCGTTCTACGCGGTGCTGCTCTCGCTCACGAGCCACGCGCCGTTCGTCGCGCGCCAGGACATCCCGGCCGTGCTCCCGCACGGGAGGCACGCGGGTACCACGGTGGCCCACTACCTCGACGCGGTGCGGTTCAGCGACGAGGCGCTCGGGAGGTTCGTGGACCGGCTCCGGCGCGAGGGGCTCCTCGAGCGGACCGTGCTCGTCGTCTTCGGCGACCACTGGGGCGTGTCCCGCGCGAGCTCCAACCTCGGCGACTACCTCGGCATCCCGGAAGGTGCCACCCCACGCTTCTTCCTCGAGGAGCGCCGCGTGCCGCTCCTCGTGCGCATTCCGGGGAGGCCGGCGGGGGTGGTGGCGCGTGCCGGCGGCCAGGTCGACCTCGCGCCGACGATCGCCGCGCTCGTCGGGCTCGAGGTCCCCGAGGCCCTGTTCCTCGGCCGTGACCTCCTCGACGCTCGGCCGCGGATCGTGGCGTTCCCGAGCGGTGCCGCCCTCGACGACGAACGCCTGTTCCTCTCGGGTGACGCCGGTGCCGGCGTGGAGGGCTGCTACCGGCTGCCCGGCATCGAGAAGGAGCCGCGCGCGGCGTGCGCCGCCCTCTCCGCGGAGGCGGATCGCGAGCTGCGGGTCGGCTGGGGGCTCCTCGCCACCGACCAGGTGGCGAAGGCGGGCGACGTTCGCGCGGCGAGCGTGCAGGGCGCCCAGGGGCGCTAGGACTTGAGCGCGAGGCAGGCCCCTCCACCCCTGGCCTGGCACGACGGTCGCCCCCGTGGCATGGTCCGCGGCGTGATCGACTGGGAGCGCGCGAGGCGCATTCACCTCATCGGGGTGGCGGGCCCGGGCATGGGCTCGTTCGCCGGCATGCTGAAGGCGGCGGGGCACGAGGTGACCGGCTCCGACGAGAACGTCTACCCGCCCATGTCCACGCAGCTGGAGCGCTGGGGCATCGAGGTGCTGACGCCGTACCGGGCGGAGAACCTCGACCGGGCGCGGCCGGATCTGGTCGTGGTCGGGAACGTGGTCCGGGCGGTGAACCCGGAGGCGACGGCGGTGCGCGAGCGCGGCCTCCCGCACGTCTCGTTTCCCGCGGCCCTCGGCGAGCGGTTCATCGGCCCGCGCCACGGCGTCGTGGTGGTCGGCACGCACGGGAAGACGACGACCTCCGCGATGATGGGCGCGCTCCTCCACCACGCCGGCCGCGACCCCTCGTTCCTCGTCGGCGGCGTGACCCGCGATTTCGACTCCAACTTCCGGCTGGGCGACGGGGCACACTTCGTGGTCGAGGGCGACGAGTACGACACCGCCTACTTCGACAAGGG
>JAEZXM010000243.1 GCA_023419875.1 Pseudomonadota bacterium
GCGCAGGACCTCGTGCCCGTGCTTCAGGAAGCCGTCCGCGAGCGTCTGACCGACGACGCCCGAGCCGATCACGCCGATCTTCATGGGGGCCTTCCTCCCGGTCGCCCTGAGCGTAGGCCCGCGAAGCGGGCCGGAGTCGAAGGGCGAGGGGGTTCTAGGCTGCGCTCTGCGGTCCGTCCGAGCCCGGCGGGGTCGTCGCGAGCTTCACTCACCAGGGCGCGACCCAGACCGCGATCGCGGTGACGACCGCGACGGCCACCGCGACCGCGAGGTGCCGCACCCGGCGCCGGACGGGGAACTCGACCATCGTGGCCGTACCCTTCTCGTCCGCCCGCTTCGTCGCCGCCAGCGTCGCGCCGTCGACGTGCGCGAGCGCCACCTCCTCGGTGGCGTAGCCGCGGTGCGCGAGGAACGCGACCAGGCGCGACCGGGGGTGGATCCGCTTCAGGAGCCGGGTCGCGCGCGCGTCGAGGGCCCGCGCCAGCGCGCCGGCGCTCTTCCAGCGGCGCGACGGCCGGCGGGCGAGGCACCGCTCCACCGCCCACGCGACGCGCCGCGGGCACGAGGGCGCGAGCGAGCGGATCCGGCGGAACCGGCCCCGCCGGATGACGCCGAAGAGCTCGTCCGAGTTGGCGCCGCGGAACGGCTTCTCGCCGGTGAGGAGCTCGTAGAGGGTCACACCGAGCGCCCAGACGTCGGAGGGCGGCCCGGCCTCGTCGCCGCCGAGGACCTCGGGCGCCATGTACGACGGGCTCCCGACCAGCATGCCGGCGCGGGTGAGCGCGGGATCGTCCTCGCCCTTGGCGATCCCGAAGTCCATGAGCTTCACCTCGCCGTCCCGCGACAGCATGATGTTCGCGGGCTTCACGTCGCGGTGGAGCATGGCGTTGTAGTGGACGTAGTCGAGGGCGTCGGCGACGCGCGCGCCGATCACCGCCGTGCAGTCGGCGGGCAGGGCGCCGCCCGAGGTGAGGATCCGGGCGAGGTCCGCGCCGTCCACGAACTCGGTGACGAGGTAGACCTGGTCGTCCTTCTCGACGAGGTCGTGCACCGCCACGATCGACTCGTGGCGGAGGCGGGCGTACACCCGCCCCTCCCGGCGAAACCGCTCGAGCTGCTCCTTGGAGCGGATGAGCTTCGCGTCGAGGGCCTTCACGGCCACGGGGCGGTCGAGGCTCTCCTGGACGGCCTCGTAGACCACGCCCATGCCGCCGCGACCGATCTCGCGGACGATGCGCGCAGTCCCGACCTTGCGAACCATGGGCCCGGAGCATCGCCCGGCGGGCGTGTCGCACTCAAGGGCACGCTTGCCCGTTCCCGGCCTTCCGGAACCATCGGAAGCTGCTACACTCCGCCGCCCAGCCGGGTCCCGGGGCCGAGGCGTCTTCGACCGGGAGGGCTCGGTGGTTGCAAAGACCCCACGTGACCCCGATCAAGCCCGCACGTTCTGCGTTCGGGCCCGGGGCGTGAGTCCGCCGCGCACCTGATGCGCGAGCGAGGAGGAAGCATGAGCAGGCGCTTGGTGACCATGGACGGCAACGAAGCGGTGGCCTCGGTGGCGCACCGGACCAACGAGGTCATCGCGATCTACCCGATCACCCCATCGTCGAACATGGGCGAATGGGCGGACGAGTGGTCGGCCAAGGGAATGAAGAACATCTGGGGGACCGTCCCCAGCGTCACCGAGATGCAGTCCGAGGGTGGCGCGGCCGGCGCGGTGCACGGCGCGCTCCAGGCGGGCTCGCTGACGACGACCTTCACGGCGTCGCAGGGCCTGCTGCTCATGATCCCGAACATGTACAAGATCGCGGGGGAGCTCACCGCGTTCACGATGCACGTGTCGGCGCGCACGCTCGCGACACACGCGCTCTCGATCTTCGGCGACCACTCCGACGTGATGTCGGTCCGGCAGACCGGCTTCATGCTGCTCTCCTCGGCCTCGGTGCAGGAGGCGCACGACTTCGCGCTCATCGCGCAGCGCGCGACCCTCGAGGCGCGCGTCCCGGTCCTCCACTTCTTCGACGGCTTCCGGACCTCGCACGAGGTGGCCAAGATCGAGGAGCTCACGAACGAGGACTTCCGCAAGATGATCCCGGAGTACCTCGTCGCCCAGCACCGGGCCCGGGCGCTCAGCCCCGATCGGCCCCAGCTCCGCGGCACCGCCCAGAACCCCGACGCCTTCTTCCAGGCGCGCGAGGCCTGCAACCCCTTCTACGCCGTCGCCGCCGACCACGTGCAGGGCGCGATGGACGAGTTCGCCCGGCTCACCGGCCGGCCGTACAAGCTGTTCGAGTACCGCGGCCACAAGGAGGCGGAGCGGGTGATCATCGCGATGGGCTCGGCCTGCGAGACCATCGAGGAGACGGTCGACCACCTCGTCGCCAAGGGCGAGAAGGTCGGGCTCGTGAAGGTCCGGCTCTACCGGCCCTTCGACCTCGGCGCGTTCATGACCGCGCTGCCCCGGACCGTGCACCACCTCGCGGTGCTCGACCGGACCAAGGAGCCCGGCGCGCTGGGCGAGCCGCTCTACCAGGACGTCGTCACCTCGCTCCGCGAGGCGGAGCAGGCGCACATCGACCGGTTCCACCACCAGCTCACGGTGATCGGCGGCCGGTACGGTCTGTCCTCGAAGGAGTTCACGCCGGCGATGGTGAAGGCCGTCTTCGACGAGCTGTCCCAGGTGCGGCCGAAGCGCCACTTCACGGTCGGCATCAACGACGACGTCACCCACACCTCGCTCAAGCTCGACCCGACCTTCGACATCGAGCCGGACGACGTCGTCCGGGCGCTCTTCTACGGCCTGGGCGCGGACGGCACCGTCGGCGCCAACAAGAACTCGATCAAGATCATCGGCGAGGACACGCCCAACTACGCCCAGGGCTACTTCGTCTACGACTCGAAGAAGTCCGGCACGCTCACCACCTCGCACCTCCGCTTCGGGCCCAGGCCCATCCGGTCGGCCTACCTCGTCACCCGGGCGAACTTCGTCGCCTGCCACCAGTTCGGCTTCCTCGAGAAGTACGAGATGGTCGAGCAGGCGGTCCCGGGCGCGACCGTCCTCCTCAACTCACCGTACGGGCCGGACGAGGTCTGGGAGAAGCTGCCGCGCGAGGTTCAGCAGGAGATCCTGGAGAAGAACCTGAAGCTGTACGTGATCGACGCGTACAAGGTCGCGCGCGACACGGGGATGGGCGTCCGCATCAACACCATCATGCAGACCTGCTTCTTCGCGGTCTCCGGCGTCCTGCCGCGCGACGAGGCGATCACCCACATCAAGAAGACGATCGAGAAGACCTACTCCCGCAAGGGCCCGGAGGTGGTGAAGAAGAACTTCGCCGCCGTCGACCACACGCTCTCGCACCTCTACCCGGTGAAGACCGAGGGGAAGAAGGCGGACGGCGCGCCGCGGCCGCCGGTGGTCTCCGACGCCGCGCCCGACTTCGTGAAGCGCGTCACCGGCCTCATGCTGGCGGGGAAGGGCGACCTCCTGCCGGTCTCCGCCTTCCCGGTGGACCGCACCTGGCCGACCGCGACCAGCAAGTGGGAGAAGCGGTCGATCGCGCTCGAGATCCCGGTCTGGCAGCCGAGCATCTGCATCCAGTGCAACAAGTGCGCGATCATCTGCCCGCACGCGGCCATCCGGCCGAAGTACTTCCCGGCGGATCAGCTCGCCAGGGCGCCGAAGGGCTTCCTCTCGATGGACTACAAGTCCGCCGAGGTGAAGGGCGCGAAGTACGCGCTGCAGGTGGCGCCCGACGACTGCACCGGCTGCGGCCTGTGCGTCGAGATCTGCCCCGCCGAGTCGAAGACCGAGAAGGGGACGCGCGCCATCAACATGAAGGACGCGTTCCCGCTCAAGGAGAGGGAGCGCGAGAACTTCGCGTTCTTCCTCTCGGTGCCCGATCCCGACCGCACCAAGGTGAAGCTCGACGTGAAGGGCACGCAGTTCCTCACGCCCCTCTTCGAGTTCTCCGGCGCCTGCACCGGTTGCGGCGAGACCCCCTACGTGAAGCTCATCACCCAGCTCTACGGCGACCGGGCGCTCATCGCCAACGCCACCGGCTGCTCCTCGATCTACGGCGGCAACCTCCCGACGACGCCGTACACGGTGGACGCCCAGGGCCGCGGCCCGGCCTGGAACAACTCGCTCTTCGAGGACAACGCCGAGTTCGGCTTCGGCATGCGGCTCGCCCTCGACAAGCAGGCCGAGCAGGCGAAGGAGCTCACGAAGCAGCTCGCCGGCGCGCTCGGCGACGAGCTCGTGAAGGGGCTCCTCGAGGCGGACCAGACCACCGAGGCCGGCATCGACGCACAGCGGGCGCGGGTGGCGGCGCTCAAGGAGAAGCTCGGCAAGGAGACGAGCCTCGAGGCGAAGTGGCTGCTCCGGATCGCCGACGCGCTCGTGAAGAAGTCGGTCTGGATCGTCGGCGGCGACGGCTGGGCCTACGACATCGGCTACGGCGGCCTCGACCACGTCATCGCCTCCGGGCGCGACGTGAACATCCTGGTGCTCGACACGGAGGTCTACTCCAACACCGGCGGCCAGGCGTCGAAGTCCACCCCGCTCGGCGCCGCCGCCAAGTTCGCCATGGCCGGCAAGGCCATGCCGAAGAAGGATTTGGCGATGCTGGCGATGAGCTACGGGCACCCGTACGTCGCCAAGGTGGCGCTCGGCGCCAAGGACGCCCAGACCGTCAACGCGTTCAAGGAGGCGGAGAGCTACCCCGGCACCTCGGTGATCATCGCGTACTCGCACTGCATCGCGCACGGGTACGACCTCGGCGACGGGATCGTGCAGCAGGAGCGGGCGGTCGAGTCCGGCTACTGGCCCCTCTTCCGCTACGACCCCCGCCGCGCCGCGGCCGGCGAGAGCCCGCTCAAGCTCGACAGCCCGGCGCCGAAGATCGACCTCTCCCAGTTCGTGTCGCACGAGACCCGGTTCCGCCAGGTCGAGGCCGCGAACCCGGAGAGCTTCCGCAAGCTCATGGAGCAGGCGCAGAAGGACGTCCGCGAGAAGTACGCGATGTACGAGCACCTCGCGGCGGCGATGAAGCCGAACGGGGCGGCGGCGCCGAAGAAGCCGTAGCTCCCGCGCCGAGCACACGAGCCGCTCGCCCCTCGCGGGCGAGCGGCTCTTCGTTATCGAGAAGCACGAGCGGGGAAGCCCGCACTGGTCACCCCTCCCGGGCGGGTTGACGCTCTCCGCGCATTTCACCTAGCGTCCGTCCTCTCGGGCGGCCCTCGCCCGCGGGGGTGAACGATGGCGCCGAGGAGCGTTGCGGAGATCGACTGGGCGGCGCTGCGCGCGGGGCGGACCTTCCACCCCTCGCCCGTCGCCTGGGAGGACCAGGTCCTCTACTTCTTCCTCGTCGACCGCTTCTCGGACGGGAGGGAGGACGGGTTCCTCGATGCGCAGGGCAACGTCGTGGCCGGCACGACGCCGCGCTTCTCGCCCCCCGCCGACACCGGGAACGCGACCCGCACCGTCGCCGATGGGCAGGCCTGGTGGAGCGCGGGGGGCGGGTACGTCGGCGGCACGCTCCGCGGCGCGCGGTCGAAGCTCGGCTACCTGAAGCGTCTCGGGGTGACCGCGGTCTGGGTGAGCCCGGTCCTGAAGCAGGTGAGCTTCCTGCCGACGTACCACGGCTACGGCGTGCAGGACTTCCTCGAGGTGGACCCGCACTTCGGCACCGCTCAGGACCTCGCCGACTTCGTCGAGGCCGCGCACGACCTCGGCATGTACGTCATGCTCGACGTGATCCTGAACCACGCCGGCGACGTCTTCGCCTACGAGACCGGGAGCCCGACCTGGACCGGGCGCTCGTACCCGGTGCGCGGGTTCCGGACCGCGTTCGGCAACCCGGATCTTCCGTTCGGGCGGGGCGTCGCGACGCCCGTCTCGACCTTCGCGAACGACGCCGTCTGGCCGGCGGAGCTCCAGGCCGACGGGACGTTCACCTGCCGCGGCAAGATCGTGAACTGGGACAACGACCCCGAGTACCGCGAGGGCGACTTCGAGACGCTCAAGGACGTCTTCCACGGCTGGGGGCAGGAAGAGGCGTTCGTCGCCTCGCCCGCGCTCCGGGCGCTCACCGACGCGATGAAGTACTGGATCGCCTTCGCCGATCTCGACGCGTTCCGGATCGACACCGTGAAGCACATGGACATCGACGCGACCCGGTACTTCGACACGAGCATCCGCGAGTTCGCCGAGAGCCTGGGCAAGGAGAACTTCTACCTCCTCGGCGAGGTGGCCGGCTCGCGGAGGTTCGCCGTGGAGGTGATGGAGTCCACCGGCCTCGACGGCGCGCTCGGCATCGCCAGCTTCGGCCTGCTCGAGGACGTCGCCAAGGGCCGGTCCGAGCCGGACGACTACTTCGCCCTCTTCCGGAACTCCCGCGGCGTCCAGAAGGGCACGCACTCCTGGTTCCGGTCCACGGTGGTCACCGGCTTCGCCGACCACGACCACATCGGGCGTCCCAAGCGCCGGTTCTGCGCCGACACCGACGCCTGGAAGGCGCTCGCCGGCGCGATCGCGCTCGACGCGCTCAGCCTCGGCATCCCCTGCCTCTATTACGGCACCGAGCAGGGGTTCGACGGCGAGGGCGGCGACGACCGTGCGCTGCGCGAGGCCATGTTCGGCGGCGCCTACGGGTCGTTCGAGAGCCGGGACCGGCACTTCTTCGACGAGGGGAGCTGGAGCTACCGGGCCGCCGCCGCGATCCTCCGGCTCCGCGGCGAGAGGCGCGCGCTCCGCAAGGGCCGCCAGTACCTCCGGCCGATCTCCGGCGACGGCGTCACGTTCGGCCTCCCCGCGAAGCTCGGCCCGAAACTCGAGTCGATCGTCGCCTGGTCGCGCCTCTTCGACGCCGATCCCGAGATCCTCGTCGCGGTGAACGTGGACACGGCGAGCGCGCGCACAGCGTGGGTGACGGTGGACGCCGGCCGGATCCGCCCGCCTGGAAGCCGCTTCACGTGCCTGCACGCCTTCGACCCAGCGGCCGCCGCGGCGGGCAACCCCACGCCGCTCTTCGCGCCGCTCGTCATCGAGGACCGGAACGGGAAGGCCGTGCAGGTGACCTTGCCCGCGGGCGGGGTGGCGGTGTTCGAGGGGTGAGCGTCGCCGCTCGCGGCTTCGTGGGAGACTCCGCGCCCCCTGTGCTAAGAGAGCCAGATGCCCACGACGGTCGTCACCGGCTGCGCCGGCTTCATCGGCTTTCACCTGGCGGCACGGCTGCTGCGCGACGGTCACCGGGTGTTCGGGCTCGACAACCTGAACGACTACTACGAGCCGCCGCTCAAGCAGGCGCGGCTCGCGGAGCTCCGCAAGCTCGCGGGCTTCACCTTCGTTCAGGGCGACGTCGCCGACCGCACCGCGGTGGACCGGCTCCTCGACGACGCCCGGCCCGAGGCCTTCGTCCACCTGGCCGCACAGGCCGGGGTCCGCTACTCGATCACGAACCCGGCCGCGTACACGAGCGCGAACCTCGTCGGCTTCGGGAACGTGCTCGAGGCGTGTGTGCGCGGGAAGGTCGGCCACCTCGTCTACGCCTCCTCGAGCTCGGTCTACGGCGCGAACACCAAGGTCCCGTTCTCGGAGGACGACCCGGTCGATCACCCGGTCAGCTACTACGCCGCCACCAAGAAGGCGAACGAGCTCATGGCCCACGCGGTGAGCCACATCCACCGCCTCCCCGCGACCGGCCTCCGCTTCTTCACGGTGTACGGCCCCTGGGGTCGGCCGGACATGGCGCCCATGCTCTTCGGCCGGGCGATCCTTCGCGGCCAGCCGATCCAGCTCTTCAACGGCGGCAAGATGCGCCGCGACTTCACCTACGTCGACGACGTGGTCGAGTCCGTCGTGCGGGTGGCCGCCCGTCCCCCCGCGCCCGACGCCGGGGCGGCGCCCCACCGCGTGCTCAACGTCGGCAACTCGACCCCGGTCGAGCTCGACACCTTCGTCGCCCTGCTCGAGAAGCACC
The DNA here is from genome assembly GCA_023419875.1 of Pseudomonadota bacterium. Classification (GTDB taxonomy): domain Bacteria; phylum Myxococcota; class Myxococcia; order Myxococcales; family Anaeromyxobacteraceae; genus Anaeromyxobacter. Next base: position 7,983 of record JAEZXM010000243.1, read on the forward strand.
TCGGCAGGAAGGCCGACCGCGTGCTCCTGCCGATGCAGCCCGGGGACGTCCTCGCCACCTGGGCGGACACCCGCAGGCTCGAGGAGCTCGTCGGCTTCGCGCCGCAGACGCCGCTCGACGAAGGGCTCCGGCGAACGGCGGAGTGGCTCGTCCGGTACGACGGCGAGCGGCCCTGACCGGCGGGCCGGCGGGCCCGCCTCAGCGCCGGGGACGCCGCCCGGGACGCGCGCTTCGCCGGACCGCCGCGTCCTCGAGGACCCGGCGCTCGCCCTCGTAGGTGAGCCTCGAGAGCGCGGCACGGAGGCCGAGCCATCGGACCTCGTCCACCTCATCGCCCGGCTCGAGCGGACGCTCCCGGACGAGCGTCATGTTCCAGAAGAGCACCACCTTGGGCGTGCGCTCGGCCACGGAGTAGAAGACCAGGCCCGCGAAACGTCCGAGCCGCGCCGTGCAGCCCGTCTCCTCCCGCACCTCGCGGAGAGCGGCCGCTTCCCATCTCTCGCCCCGGCCGAGCTTCCCCTTGGGCAGGCTCCAGTCCGCGCGCCGGGGCCGGTGGACGATGGCGACGCGCGGCTCGCGGCCGTCGAGACGCCACAGGACGCCCCCGGCGGCGCGGATCAGGCTCGACCGTTCCAACTCCCCCGCCTCGGCCGCGTCCCGAGCCGGCGGAGCGCCGCTTCGGCAGCGTGTTGCCCACACATTCCGTGAACCCCGCCGCCGGGCGGGGTGGCCGCGGAGCAGAGGAAGAGGCCCGGCACCGGTGTCGTCCAGGGGGCCACCGAGAGGGACGGGCGGGCGACGAGCTGGGCGACCGAGTTCTCGCCGCCGCCGACGTCCCCGCCCACGAGGTTCGGGTTCTCGCGCTCCAGCACCGCCGGCGACCGGACCTCGCGTGCGAGGACGAGGTCGCGGAACCCGGGCGCGAACCGCTCCACCTGCCCCTCGATCCCCGCCGCGGCGGCCGCGGCGTCGCCCGCCCAGCCCTGGGGCACGTGCGCGTAGGCCCAGGCCGTGTGCCGGCCCGCGGGGGCGCGCGTCGGGTCGAAGAGCGTGTGCTGGACGAGGATCACGAACGGCCGGTCGGGCGGGAGGCCACCGGCGGCGCGCGACTCCGACGCCGCGATCTCCTCCGCCGTGCCCCCGAGGTGCACGGTCGCGGCGAGGGCGCAGTCGCGCGCGCGCCAGGGGACGGGACCCGAGAGCGCCCAGTCCACCTTGAGTGCACCGGGGCCGTGCCGCCACCCTGCGAGCCTCCGCGCGTAGCGGGCGGGGAGGGCCGGGCCCGCCACGCGCAGCACGCCGCGCGGCACGAGGTCGAGCAGCACGGCGTCCTCGCCGGCGAGCTCCCGGCTCGAGCGGACCTCGCGTCCGGTCTCGACCTCTCCACCGGCTTCGCGGAACAGGCCGGCGAGCGCGGCGGTCAAGGCGCCCGCTCCGCCGCGGGGGAACGGCCAGCCCTCCCCGTGGCCCGCGACCGCGAGCACGAGCCCGAACGCAGCGGTCCCGGGCGCCTCCAGCGGCCGGCCGGCGTGGGCGGCGATCCCGGCGAGGAGCGCGCG
>JAEZXM010000267.1 GCA_023419875.1 Pseudomonadota bacterium
GGATCGACGTCGCCGATCCCGACGCCGTGCGCGCGTCGTTCCAGGCGGCGCGGGCGCTCCTGGAGCTCGGCCTCGCCGCGCGCCTCCGCGCCGCAGGCCGGCCGCTCGAGGGCGCAGCCGCCGCCGAGGTACTGCGGGACGTGCCCGTGAAGCGGCTCTTCCAGGAAGGCTTCGGCCGCGTGCTCGAGCTCAAGTTCCGCGCCGAGCGGCTCCTCGCGGCCGGCGATGCCGGCACGCGCGAGGCCCCGCTCCTCGACGCGCCGCTCGGCGAGGCGCTCTTCGCGCTCGCCGCGAAACGGCCGCGCTACTTCCCCGGCCTCGAGGCGCCGCGCGAGGAGTGGGCGACGCTCGCCGCCGCCGCGCACGCGCCCCGGGCGTTTCTCTCCGAGGCGGACCTCGCCCGGACCACCGCCGCGCTCGACCAGTGCGAGGGGCTCCTCGCGCTCGCGCGCTCGCTCGGCCTCGCCGTGACGCTCCCCGGCACGCCGCCGCCGCGGCTCACGGCGCTCTACCTGACCGCGCTCGCGAACGAGCGGATGGGGCGCGGGTTCGCGCCGGTGCCGATCCCCGAGCGGGAGCTCGAGGCCGTGGTCCGGGCGCTCGCCCAGGTGGACGACGCGCGCCTCGTCCAGGCTTTGCCGCCCGCAGCGCTCCTGCTCGATCTCGCACGGGCGCTGGCCGCGGAGCTCAGGCGGACGGCAGAGAGCGGGGAGCTGCGAGCCGGGCGGGTGACGGAGGTCGTGCTGCAGCCCTGACGGCGACCCGACTCCTGGCTGCTTCCGACTCCCGCCGGGGCCATGCGCCGCGCGGTCGCTCGGGCTATCGGCAAGCGAAACACGGAGGCTCCCATGGTCAAGCCGATCCCCGAGGGTTATCACGCCGTCACGCCCTACCTCATCTGCCGCGACGCCAAGCGCGCGATCGAGTTCTACCAGGCCGCGCTGGGCGCGAAGGAGCTGTTCCGGTTCGATGCCCCGGGCGGCCTCATCGGCCACGCCGAGCTGCAGATCGGCGACTCGCGGATCATGCTCGCCGACGAGATGCCGGACGGTCCGTGGAAGTCGCCGTTGTCGGTCGGCGGCACGCCCGTGAGCCTCATGCTCTACGTCGAGAAGGTGGACGCGGTGTTCCGGCGCGCCGTGGATCACGGGGCGACGGTGATCAAGGAGGTGAAGGACCAGTTCTACGGCGACCGCTCCGGAACGGTCGCCGATCCGTTCGGCCACATCTGGACGATCTCGACCAACGTCGAGGAGGTCCCCATGGAGGAGCTGAAGCGCCGCGCCGCCGCAGCCGGGCAGGAGGGGTGAGGCGTCGCGCCGGCGGCTAGATCCCCTCCCCCACCACCCGGATCCGCTCCTCGGGCGGGACCTCGACGCCGTGACAATCCCGTGCGTAGAGGCGCTCGGGGAGCGCGACGAGGCAGCTCACGCGCTCCGCGCCGAGCGTGAACGGGCCGTGGTGCCAGACGCCGGGGCGCAGGACCACCATCGTGCCCTTCGGCACCAGGAACACCTCCGCCTGCTCGGCCGGGAAACGTCCGCCCGGCACCGCCGGGGCGACGTGCACGAGCACGTCGCCGTCGATGGGCATGAGCGCCTCGCACGAGCCATCGTGGTACTCGGAGGCGTCGATCACCGGCGGGCGGCGGGTCACCCGGCAGACGCCGAACGAGACCGTGGTGTCACCGCCGATCCCGGACTGGACGAGGTCGCGGAAGAACTCGATCGGCGGCGCGCCGATCCGCGGCGCGGTCCTCCCGCCCGCTTCCGGGTCGATCATCGCCGCGTAGCTGCCGTAGGGGGCGAAGGCTCCCGGGTCGAGCCGGCGGTAGCGGAGCTCGCGCATGTCGTCTCCTAGAAGCCCGAGATGTCCTGGGCGAGGCCGATGACGACCAGCTCGGAGACGCAGCCGCCCTTCGTGAGCGCGCAGGTCTGGTAGACCATGTCGGCGAAGTGCTCGGGGCGGACCGCGAGCGACTCATCCCACTCGAACTTGTTCACGCCCGCCGCCGCCGCCTGGAACCCGGTGTTGGAGCCGCCGGGCACGAGCAGCGTCACCGCCACGCCGTGCGGCCGGAGCTCGGTGTAGAGGCACTTCGTGAAGGCGTTCACGGCGGCCTTGGCGGCGGAGTAGACGGACCAGCCCGGCCACGAACGCCGGTCGCAGACCGACGAGACGTTCACGATCTTCCCGCTCTTCTGCTTCTTGAGCTGCGGCGCGAACGTGCGGCAGGAGAGGATGGTGCTCGTCAGGTTGAGGTCGATGATCCGCCGGCAGATCTCGTCGTCCATCTCCTCGATGGGCGCGACCTTGAGGGCGCCGCCCGCGTAGTTGACGAGGAAGTCGACCTTGTCCCAGCCCGCCAGGCACTCGCGGAGCGCGCGGTCGAAGGTCTCCTGCCTGGTGGCGTCACCGCGGAACGCGACCACCTTCGCGCCCGCCTTCCTGCAGGCGTCGGCGGTCGCCTGGAGCCCGGCCTCGTTCAGGTCGAACATGACCAAGCCGCAGCCCTTGGCCGCGAACAGCTCCGCGGTGGCCTTGGCGAAGCCGGAGGCCACGCCGGAGATGACGGCAACCTTCCCCTGAAGACTCTCGCTCATGACTCCTCCTCTCGAACCCGGTTCCGAGGTTCACACATGTCATGACGTTTGTCAAGAGGACCTTCGCTCTACCCCATCAGCAACCCGCCCGAGACGTTGAGGACCGTCCCGGTCACGTACGCGGCCTGCCGCGAGGCGAGGAAGACCGCCGCGGCCGCCACCTCCGCGAGGTCCGCCAGACGGCGCACGGGGAACCGCTCGAGGTAGCGCTGGGGCCCCGCGGCGAGCTTCTCCGCCATCATGTCCGTCTGCATGTAGCCGGGGGCGAGGGCGTTGACGGTGATCCCCAGCGCGGCGGCCTCGCGCGCGAGCGAGATGGTGAGCGACACGAGCCCGCCCTTCGACGCGTCGTACGCCACCTGGAGCGCGCTCGACGAGCCGGTGTAGGCGGCCGTGGAGGCGACGTTCACGATCCGTCCCGGCCGGCCCGTCCCCCGGAGGCGACGGAGCAGCTCCCGGCAGCAGAGAAAGGCGCCGGTGAGGTTCACCGCCAGCACCTCGTCGAACCCTTCGCGGCTCGTCTCCACGGTCGGTCCGCGCGGGCAGACGGCGGCGTTGTTCACGAGGATCCCGGGCTCGCCGAGCCGGCGCGCCACCGCGTCGAAGGCCGCGGTGACGTCCCCCTCCGACGCGGCGTCCAGTTGGACGGCCGCGGCGTCGGGCGCCCCGGCGGCGCGGCACGCCTCCACCACGCGCTGCGCCGCTTCTTCCTCCCGGCGGAACCCCACCCCCACCCTCGCCCCCTCCGCGGCGAGCGCGAGGGCGATGGCCTCACCCAGTCCCCGCGAGGCTCCGGTCACCAGCGCCGTCGCACCGCGGAGCCCCAGGTCCACGATCAGCTCCGCGAGGAGCCCTGCAGGAGCTCCAGCGCCGCCCGCGCGGTCGGCTCGTCCACCACGAGCTGCTTCACCACCCCGGTCTTGAGCGCGGCGACGATCGCCTCGGCCTTCTCCACGCCCGAGGCCATGCAGACGGCGGTCTTCGCGGCCTTGAGATCGTCCACCGGGATGCCCACCACGCGCTCGTAGTACTCGTCCTGGATGAACCGCCCGCGCCGGTCGAAATACCGGGCGCAGATGTCCCCGACCGCGTCCTGCTTCAGCACGTCGCGCTGGACCTCCGCCTCGCCCAGGTAGCTCTCCCGGTCCGGGTGCTCGCTCACGGCCGCGCCCACGGCGGTCACGAGGACGTCGATCTTCTTCCAGTGCTTCCGGATCGCCGCCATCGAGGAGCCGCCCCAGAGGACGTCGCGCTCCGCCCGGTCGGCGACGAGCGCGGGCGCGTGGATGAAGTAGGGGGTCCCGCCCGCCCGCTCGGCCAGCGCGCGCACCATCTCGTTGATCTGGAAGTAGGGCGCGGTCTGCGACGACCCGCCGACGAGGGGCACCACGCTCAAGCTCAGCTTCTCGCCGGCGGGGCGGAAGGCGTGCACGAGCTCGTGGCAGGTCCTGCCCCAGGCGAGCCCGAGCACCTCGTCCCCCTCGAGGCTGCGCGCCAGGATGTCGGCGGCGCGCTGGGCGACCAGCTTCCTCCGGGCGCTGCCGTCGCGAGAGGAGGTCGGGATGACGGTGAACTCGGTCTTGGGGTGGTGGCGGGCGAGCAGCCGCGAGAGCTCGTCGTCGTTGAGAAACGGATCGCGGATCGTGATCTCGACGATCCCGCGCTCCTTGGCCTCGGTCAGGATCATGGAGATGAGCGAGCGGGAGATGCCGATCTGCTTGGCGATGTCCTCCTGCTTCAACCCGTCCAGGTAGTACATCTGGGCCACCTTCACGACGAGCTGGACGTCCAGCCTCGAGCTCATGCCTGTCCTCCTCCTGCCGGAGGATAGGATGGACGCGACCGCTCCGACACTCTTCCGCCTCGTCCGCCTCGCCACGCCTCGCCTCCTCCTCTAGAGCCTCGAGGGCTCGCGCACCAGCAGGTGGTTCAGGGCCACGGCCGCGACGAGCACCGTCCCCTTGGCGAAGGTCTGCCAGAAGGCAGGGATGACCGTCATGAGCCCGGTGGTCACGCACACGATGATCAGCGCCCCGATCACCGTCTTTGCGACCGAGCCCTCCCCGCCCGAGAAGGCGGTGCCGCCGAGGAGCACCGCGATGATGCAGTCGAGCTCCATCCCGTCGCCGGAGAGCGGATCGCCGAGCGACATGTAGCTCGCGCGCGCCACCCCGGCGAGCGCCGCGAACACGCCCACGAGGACGTAGAGGATCCAGACCCAGCGAACCGGATCGATGCCGGAGAGCTCCGCCGCCGTCCGGTTCCCGCCGATCGCAGCGGCGTACTTCCCGATCACCGTCCGCTTCTGGACCACCACCAGCGCGGCGGTGACGAGGACCGCCACCCAGAACGCCGAGGGCAGGCCGAACAGCACCTCGGCGCGCGCGTAGTCGTTGATGGAGGCGGGCATGGGCCGGCCGGGCACGCTCTTGATGGCGGAGAGGCCGTCCGGCACGACGAGCAGCGCCGCCCCCTTGAACAGGTTGAGCGTGACCAGCGTCGCGATCACCGGCGTGATCCGCAGCCGCATCACCAGGAAGCCGTTGAGGCACCCGAACCCGGAGCCGAGCACGAGCGTCGCCGGCAGGGCGAGCCAGAGCGGGACGCCCTCCCGTACGAGGAGCGCGAAGCCGACCGCCGCCAGGCTCATCGCGCTGCCCACCGAGAGGTCGATGTATCCCGAGATCATGAGCAGCGTGAACGCGCCGCTCAGGGTCAGGATGGGGACGGCGATGCGCAGCATGTTGACGACGTTGTCCGGGGAGAGGAAGTGCCCGGCACCGAACGGCTCCACCTGGTCGAGCCGCGCCACGCTGAAGGCGATCACGATCAGCGCCAGGACGACGTAGATGTAGAGGTTCTTGACCGCCGCTCGGACCGCCGCGCCCCGGTCCATCCCCGCGCCCAGCACGCCTTCGGTCGCGCCCGCCATGAGACTCCTCCGTTCCCGCGGCTCAGCCGTTGCGCCGGTCGAGCGCGAAGCGCTGCGCCAGGATGGCCAGGAAGGTGACGACGCCCTTCAGGGTGAACTGCATGTCCGGCGAGAGCAGGAGGCCGGTCGCCGCCGAGGTGACCACCGAGAGGATGATCGCCCCCACGAACATCCCCACCACCGAGCCGAACCCGCCCGAGATGCTCACCCCGCCGAGGAGCGCGATCACCAGGGCGTCGAACTCGTAGCCGGTGGCCCGGCTCGACACGCCCGCCTTGAACTCCGAGGCGAGGAGGATCCCGGTGACGCCGGCGAGGAATCCGCTCACCACGTAGAGCCCGGCGATGTGGCGGCCCACCTTCACCCCCGAGAGCCGCGCCGCCTCCGCGTTCGCGCCGATCAGGTACGTCCGCCGCCCGGCCACGGTGGCCTTCTCGCCCACGAAGGCCACGACCACGAGGACCACCATGATGAGGACGGCGATCTTGATCGAGGTCCCGGGCAGGAAGGTGTTGCCCAGCACACCGAACGCGTCGGGGAGGCTGGTGTTCCGCTGGGCGCCGTGGGTGATCACCTGCGCCAGCCCGCGGGCGAGCATCATCGTACCCAGGGTGACGATGATGGAGGGCACCCGGAGCCGCACGACGAAGAACGCATTCACCGCCCCCACGCCCATCGCGCACAGGAGCGCGATCCCCACGCCCGCGGCGTACGGCAGCCCCAGGCCCACCGCCAGCGGGTTGGGCGAGTCGCTCGCCGCCTGGCAGCAGTACGCGGCCACCACGCCGGTGAGCGCCACGTTCCCGCCCACCGACATGTCGAAGTTGCCGGTGATGAGCAGGAAGGTGACGCCGATGCCCAGGATGATGACGTACCAGTAGTTGGTGAGCAGGTTGAGGACGTTCCGGGGGAGGTAGAAGTTCGGGACGAAGGCGCAGGCCGCTCCGAAGAGCCCCACCAGCACCGCGACCATGAACAGCGTGAGGAAGGTCTCGTTGGAGAGCCTCCGGGTGACGCCCCGGGCCGTCTCTGGCCTCGGCCCTACCGCGGCGGTCGTCGTTTCCACGGTCACCCTCCTCCCGTGACGACGTGCATCACTTCCTGGCTGTTCACGCTCGGTCCGTTCTCCAGCGTCCCCTTCAGGCGGCCGTCGTAGAGCAGGTGGATCCGGTCGCAGAGGCAGAGGATCTCCGGGAGCTCGGAGGAGAAGACCAGGATCGACTTCCCCTGCTCCGCGAGCCGCCGGACGATCGCGTAGATCTCGCTCTTCGCCCCCACGTCGACCCCGCGGGTGGGCTCGTCGAGCAGGAGCAGGTCGGCGTCCGCGAACAGGCACTTGGCGAAGACCACCTTCTGCTGGTTGCCGCCGGAGAGCTTGGCGGCCTCCTTCTCGGTGGAGCTCGTGGCGATGCGCAGGCGGTCCACGTACTCGAGCGCTGCCCGCCGCTCCTCGGCGGGGCGGATGAAGCCGTGGCGCGAGATCCGCTCCATGTTCATCACCGGGACGTTGCCCCGGATGGTGAGGATCGTGAACAGGCCCTGCGACCTCCGCTCCTCGGGGACCAGGGCGATGCCCGCCTCGATCACCTCGTCCGTCCGGGTGGGGAGGGGAGCTCCCTGGAAGAGGATCTCGCCCCGGTACGGATCGGCGCCGTAGATGGCCCGCGCCAGCTCGGTCTTGCCGGCCCCGACCAGGCCGTAGAACCCGACGATCTCGCCCCGGCGCACGTCGAAGGAGACGTCCTTGAGCTTCCGGTTCGAGAGGCCCTTCACCGAGAGAGCGACCTCGCCGCGCTCCCCAGCCCGCGGCTCGTAGCCCTCGTAGACGGTCTTGCCGATCATCATCCGGATGAGCTCGGCGCGGTCCTTCACCTCCGACATCGGACGGGTGGCGATGTGGCGTCCGTCGCGCATCACCGTCACCGCGTCGCCCAGCTCGAAGATCTCGTCGAGCCGGTGCGAGATGTAGATGACCGTGACGTTCTGCTCCCGCAAGCGCTTCACGATGGTGAAGAGCCGCTCGATCTCCCCCTCGGAGATGGCGGCGGTCGGCTCGTCCATGATGATGACGTCGCTCTCCGCGGCCACGGCCTTGGCGATCTCCACGATCTGCTTCTGGGCGACGCTCAGGGTGGAGACCCGCTGGTCCGGCCGGATGGACGGCTCGAGGGTGTTCATCACCCCGATCATCCGGTCGATCTTGTCGGTCCGGCGCAGGAACCCGAACGTCGTGTCCTCCGCGCCCAGGGTCAGGTTCTCCGCCACCGTGAGCTGGTCCACCACGTTCAGCTCCTGGAAGAGCGTGCTGATCCCCTTCTGCTTGGCCTCACGCGGGCTCCGCGCGGCGTACTCCTCGCCGTCGAGGAGGATGCGCCCGCTGCTCCGGGCGAGCGCGCCGGTGAGGATCTTGATGAGGGTGGACTTGCCGGCGCCGTTCTCCCCGACCAGGCAGTGGACGGTGTTGCGGCGGACGTCGAAGCTGACGTCGTTCACGGCGCGCACGCTGGCGAAGTCCTTCACCAGCCCCCGGATCTCCAGGACGTTGTCGGTCCGCTCCATGGCGTCCTCCTGAACGCGCCCGTGCCCGTGCTCGCGCCCGTGGGCCGCCCGGCGAAGCTCGCCCGGGCGGCTCCGGGCCACGTTCTCACATCACCTTGGCGCCGAACTGGTCCTTCAGCCACGCCGCCGCGTCGCCCTTCTTCATCGTCCAGAAGGAGATGGTGTAGGCCTTGTAGAAGAACTCCTTCCCGGGCTGGCTGGTGCGGGCCACCTTGCCGCTCTTGATGTCCATGATGAGGTCGATCCGGCCGCGGGCGGTCTCCTTCGGCGGGAGGCCCATGGAGAGCTTCAGCGAGCTGTTGGGATCGTAGATGCCCTTGTACTCGACCTCGTCGAAGTCGACGCTGGCCACGATCTCGGTGAGCGGCTTGCCGTCCTTGAAGACGCCGCGGCCGGCCTGGGTGAGCGCCGCCATGGTGCCGACGGTGAGGTTCGAGGCCTCCGAGTAGATGAGGTTCACCTCGGGGTGCTGGGTGACGAGGTCGAGGATGATCTGCTTGGCGGCGTCAGGGCCCTTGCTCGCGTCCTGGCAGCCCAGGTTCTTCGCCTTCGGGTCGACCGAGAGCACGCCCTTCACGAACGGCGCGGTGCGGCCGGAGCTCACCTCGGTGTGGTTCGGCCAGCCGAGCTGGACCATGACGATCGGCTTGTCCGGGTGGGCGGCCTTCCACTGCTTGGCCATCTGGGCGCCCATCTCGAATGAGACGGTGGCCTCGTCGCTGCGGGCGGTGGGGATGCCCGTGTCGGCGATGGGGCTGAAGAACGCGGTCATGACGATGTTCTTCTTGAGCGCGGCCAGCACGCCGGGCTTGGCGGCCTCGGCGTCCCAGATGTGCAGCGTGGCGGCGTCCATCCCCTGGGCGACCACCTGGTCCACGTTGGCGGTCATGGTGGCGCTGTCCGACTTGCCGTCGAAGGCGAAGACCACCGCCCCGTACTTCTCCTTGGCGTACTTCTTGGCCTCGGCGAACTGCGCCTGGTGGAAGACGTTGCTCAGGTCCGACACGAAGAAGGCGATCTTCGTGGGCTTCTCCTTTGCGAACGGCTGCGGTGCAAACAGCGCCAGCGCGACGATCCCGACGAGTAGCTTCTTCATCTCCGTCCTCCTCTTCGTCCGTGCTCCGTCTCGATGCTGCGCCTCGATCCGACTTCCCGTCCCGTTTCCTCGGCAACGTACTGCCTCAGTAGCCCGCGCCCTCCGCCGCCCGTCCCGCCACTGCGTCCACGATCGCGGGACCGGAGCTGGTCCCGAGCCGGGTGGCGCCGGCCGCGATCAGCCGGTCGGCGTCCTCCCGGGTCTTCACGCCGGTGGAGGCCTTGACCTGCACTCCCGGCCCGACCACCCGCTTCATCAGCGCCACGTCCTCCGGGGTGGCCCCGCCCTTCCCGAACCCGGTCGACGTCTTCACGAACGCCGCCCCGGCCCGGGCCGCGATCCGGCAGGCCCGCTCCTTCTCCGCATCGGTGAGGGCGCTCGTCTCGATGATCACCTTGACCGGCCTCCCGGCCGCGGCCTCGACCACCCCGGCGACGTCCTTCCCCACCAGCTCGTCGTTCCCGTCCTTGAGCGCCCCGACGTTGATCACCATGTCGAGCTCGTCCGCGCCCGCCGCCACCGCGTCCCGGGCCTCGAAGGCCTTGGTGGCCGGGGTGTTCGCGCCGAGCGGGAAGCCGATCACCGTCGCCACCCGCACGCCCGAGCCGCGGAGGCGCTCGCGCGCGAGCGGGATCCAGCAGGGGTTCACGCATACGGCCGCGAACCGGTAGCGCCGGGCCTCGTCGCAGAACTTCTCGATGGTGGCGCGGACGGTCTCGGTCTTGAGCACCGTGTGGTCCATGTAGCTCGCGTAGTCCATGTTCTCCTCCGAGGACGCCGCTCAGGGCGTCAGCACGACCTTCACGGCCCGTCCGGCCGCGATCTCGTCCATCGCGTGGGTGAACTCCCGGTTGGGCAGCCGGTGGGTGACGAGGCGGGCGAAGGTGTCCGTCTCCGCGCGCAGCAGCGCGACCGCCTCCCGCACGTGCGCCGGGGTGGAGTCCGAGGTGCCGTAGACGAACAGCTCGCCGTAGTGGATCGTCCGCGAGTTCACCGACAGCATCTCGTCGCCCTGGGCCAGGCTCGCGAAGAAGGAGACGTAGCCGCCCTTCCGCGCGTACATCGGCGACTTCGCCTGCGTGGGGTTGTGGGGCGCGGTCACCACCACGAGGTCGAAGCCCTCGTTCCCGGAGAGCTCGAGGTAGGCGCCGTCGAGCTCGGAGGGCGGGACCACGTGCGCGAAGCCGAGCGCACGGGCGAGGTCGGCGCGCGCGCCGGGGAACTCCGAGCACACCACCCGCTCCACGCCTTTCGCCCGGGCCGCCAGCGCGTGCAGGAACCCGAGGGGCCCGAGCCCGAGCACCAGCACGTTCCGGATCTCGGCCCAGGGCAGGCGCGAGAGCCCGTTCACCACGCAGGAGAGCGGCTCCGCCAGCGCCGCCACCCCGGCCTCGAGGTCGCCCACCTCGACGAGGTGCCCGAGCCGGACCGCGCGCTCCGGGATGGCGAGCCACGGCGCCATCGCACCCGGGTAGTGGAACCCGATCGCCTCCGCCTTGCGGCACAGGTTGGAGCGCCCCGCCTTGCAGTACCGGCACTCGCCGCAGCCGACGGTGGTGGCCATCACCACCCGTGCACCCGGCCGCGGGCCCACCGCGCCGGCGCCCGCCGCCTCGACCGTGCCCACGAACTCGTGGCCCATGGTCTGCGGCGGCTTGATGCGCGGGTTGCCCTTGTGGAACGACTTGATGTCGGTGCCGCAGATGGCGCAGGCCTCGACCCGCACCAGGAGCTCGCCCGGGCCGATCGCCGGCGGCTCCGCCATCCGCTCGATCACGACGTCCTTGGGTGCCCGGTAGACGACCCGGTCCCCGCCGCGGGCCGGGGCGCTCATCAGTGCATCTCCCGTCCGCCGGTGACGTTGAACGCCTGGCCGGTGCAGTACTCGCCGCTCACCGTCAGGAACAGTACGAAGTCGACCAGGTCCTTGACGTCGGTGAGCCGGCCGAGGGGGATCTTGGAGGTGAACTTCTTCACCACCTCCTCGCGCGAGAGTTTGAGATTTTCGGTGTAGCCCTTGCTCACCGAGGACCAGACGCCGGTGGCGTCGGTGATCCCGGGGCAGAGGCAGTTCACCTTGATGTTGTCCTGCGCGACCTCGAAGGCGAGCGCCTGGGTGAGCGAGATGACCGCGCCCTTGGCGGCCGAGTACGGCGCCATCAGCGCCGAGCCGGTCTTCCCCGACTTCGAGGAGAAGTTGATGATCTTCCCGTCCCTGCGCTTCCGCATCCCCTCGAGCACGCCCTGGATGCAGTAGACCGTCCCGTGGACGTTCACCCGGAACATCCGGTCGAGCAGCTCGGGCGTCGTCTCCTCGAAGGGACGCTGGTCCACGATGCCCGCGTTGTTGACGAGCGCGTAGGGGTCGCCCAGCTCGGCGCGGATCTTCTCGAAGCACGCGAGGACGGCGGCCCGGTCGGTGATGTCGACCACCCAGCCCTTCACCGGTGCCCCGCCCGCCGCGAGGCGCTCGGCCTGCGCGGTGACCTCGGGGTTCACGTCGATCATCGCCACGCGCGCGCCCGCGCCCCGGTACGCCTCGGCGATCGCGAGCCCGATGCTGCGCGCCGCCCCGGTGACCACGCACGTCCTGCCGGCCAGCTCCGCTCCGATGTTGCTCATGACTGCCTCCTGTCCGCTTTGTGACATCTTCTATGACATTTGTCAACCGCTCGACGAGACATGACGCGGCGGGGCCGCGGCGCCCCTTCCGTCCTCATCAGCTCCGGGGGATCCCTCCGATGCGGGCCGCCACGTCCCGGAAGCGGGCGTAGCACTCCCGGTGTTTCGCGGCCCGGTCCGGGTCGGGCGTGAAGCGCCGGCCGGGGCGGACCATGGCCGCCATCGCCTCGGCGTAGGACCGGTGCTGGCCGGTGCCGACGGCGGCCGCCACGGCGATGCCGCGCGCGCCCGCCTGCGAGGCGTCGCTCGTCTCCACCGGCCGGTCGAGCACGTCGGCGAAGATGCGGCACCAGGCCGAGCTGGAGGCCGCGCCGCCGGAGAGCACCGCCCGATCGCGCGAGAGCCCGCCCGACGCGAGGATCTCGAGGTGCGCGCGGTGCGCGTAGGCGACCCCCTCGAGGATCGCCCGGATCATGTGGAAGGGCCCGTGCTCCGCGCGCAGCCCGGCGAACGCGGCGTCGACCCCGGGCGCGAGGTGCGCGCGGTGGATGAACGGCAGGAAGGCGACGCCCTCGGCGCCGGGCGGGATCTCCTCGACCCCGGCGTCGATCCGGCGGTAGAGCGCCTCGCGTCCGCCGGCCGGTGCGCCGGCGAGCGCCTCCGCCGCGGAGAGGAACCACTCGAGGTTACCCGCCGAGGTGGCGCTCGACTCGACATAGGCGTAGCGACCCGGGTCCGGTCCGAGCGAGGTCTTCACGGACGGCAGGACCTCGAGCAGGCGCCCGTCGAAGGCGGAGTTGATGTTCCAGGTCCCGGCGATGAGCGAGCACGACCGGTCGTCCAGCGCCCCCGATCCCACCGCGCAGGCGATCACGTCGAACATCCCCGCGACGACCGGGGTGCCCTCGGCGAGGCCGGTGGCGGTTGACGCCGTGGCGCTCACGCGGCCCACCACCGCCGCGCTCTCGTGCACGGGCGGCAGTTTCCCCAGGACCTCGGGCGCGCCGAACAGGCCGCAGACGTCCGGGTCGTACCGGCCGGCCGCGAGGTCCATCACCGCCCCGTTGCTCGCGTCGGTCCGGTCGGTCGAGACCTCGCCGGTGAGCCGGAGCACCATCCAGTCCTTGGCGGCGAGCGCCCACCGCACCCGCCCGTACTCGTCCGGCGCCGCGTCGCGGAGCCAGCGGAGCTGCGGGAGCGCCTGCCCGGCCCAGGGGTGGTGGCGGGTGACGGTGTGGCGGGAGCGTCCTTCGCTCGCCCAAGCGTCGACGAGACGCGACGCGCGACCGTCCATCGAGGTGAAGGCGGCGCGCACCGGACGGCCGCCGGCGTCGACCGGGTACACGCCCCCGCCGTGCCCGGACACGCCCACGCCGTCGATCTCCCCCGCCCCGCACGCCTCGCGCGCCCGCGCGAGCGCCTCGCCGACGAGCCGGGCGGCGAGCCGCCACTGCTCCTCCATGTCGATCTCGCTCGCCTCGCCCAGCACCCGCACCGGCGTGCGCGCCGAGGCCGCCGCCAGCTCCCGCCCCGTCCCGTCGAACACGGCCGCCTTGGTGGCGGTGAGCCCGCAGTCGAGGCAGAGGTAGCGGCGGTCGCCGGGCACGGTCAGCTCCCGAGGCGGCTCCGCGTCGCCGGCAGGGCCTCGCGGTTCACCACCGATCGCGGCTCGCCGCCCTGGAGCAGCTTCGCGAGCTCGGCGGCGAGCAGCTTCGGGCAGTTGAAGAACGCGTCGTTGGACCCGCCCGCCATGTGCGGGGTGAGGGTCACGTTCTCGAGCTGCACGAGCGGATCGTCGAGCCCCGGGGGCTCGTGGTCGAACACGTCCAGCGCCGCGCCCGCGATCCGCTTCTCCCGGAGCGCCTCGACGAGCGCCCCCTCGTCCACGAGCGCCGAGCGTGAGGTGTTCACGAGGTACGCAGTCGGCTTCATCCGGGCGATGAGGTCGCGCGAGACGAGCCCGGTCGTCTCCTTCGTGAGCCGGGCATGGACGGTGACGAAGTCGGAGTCGGCCATGAGCGTGGGGAGGTCGACGAGGCGGATCCCCTCGGGCGCGGTCTTCACGAAGGGATCGTAGGCGAGGATCGTCATGTCGAACCCGGCGAGCCGCTTCGCCACCTTCCGCCCGATCTCGCCCAGCCCCACGATGCCGACGCTCTTGCCCGGCAGGTCGGGGATGTGCCCGGAGTTCGGGTACTCGCGGAGCCAGCGGCCCTGCTTCAGCCCGTGGTGGCCGCGGCAGATGTTGCGCGCCTCGGCGATGAGCACACCGACCGTGAAGTCGGCCACCGCGTCGGCGTTCCGCCCCGGGGTGTTCACCACCGCGATCCCCCGCGCGGTCGCGGCCGCCACGTCCACGTTCTCCACCCCGGCCCGGAGCACGCCCACCACCTTGAGGGCGGGCGCTGCCTCGAGCAGCGCGGCGGGGACGGAGCAGAACTGGGTGACGAGCACGTCCGCGCGCGCCGCGGCGTCGAAGACGTAGGGCGGCGGCCGGAAGGCGGACGCCCCGCCCTTCTCCACCGCCAGGTTGATCTCCTGCAGCTCCGGGAACCCCGAGAGCTTCCAGTCGAAGGTCTCGACCTCGTGGCCCATCGCCACGAGGGGCGCGAAGCCGTCCCGGATGTAGCGGTGGGGGATGAACAGGTCGCCGATACCGACGATCCTCATGGTGGGCCTCGATCGAACGGGGGCCGCGCCCCCGCCCCAGCGG
>JAEZXM010000277.1 GCA_023419875.1 Pseudomonadota bacterium
CGCCGCGGATCTGCTGCCTGGACCTCGACACGTTCTTCGTTTCGGTCGAGCGGCTGCTCGATCCCACGCTCGAAGGAAAGCCGGTGGTGGTCGGGGGGAAGCCGGGGACCCGGGGCGTCGTCACCGCCGCGAGCTACGAGGTGCGTAGACTGGGCGTGAAGTCGGGCATGTCGCTCATCGAGGCCGGAAAGCGCGCGCCCAACGCGATCTACCTGCCCACGCGCCACGAGACCTACGGCACCTACGCCGACCGCGTGCGCGAGGTCGCGCGCCGCTTCGCGCCCACGGTGGTGGTCGCCAGCATCGACGAGATGTACCTCGACTTCTCGGGGTGCGAGCGGCTGTATGGGGCGGAGGCCGCCGCGAGCGGCGAGGACCGCACAGGCGACCTCGCGATCGAGGGCGCGGTGCTCGAGCTGACCACGGCGATCTTCGACGAGATCGGCCTGCCCGCGAGCGCCGGGGTCGCGACGAGCAAGGTCGTCGCCAAGGTGGCCTCGGCGCTCGCCAAGCCGCGCGGCGTGATGCTGGTGCCCGCGGGCGTCGAGCGTGCCGTGCTCGCGCCGCTGCCGGTGCGATCGTTCCCCGGCATCGGTCCCGTCGGCGAGGCCAAGCTGAACGCCGCCGGCTACCGGACGCTGGGCGAGGTCGCCGCGGCCCCGTTGGCGGAGCTGCAGGCGATCTTCGGCGCGTGGGCGGCCTCGATCTCGCGCGGCGTCGCGGGGCTGGGCTCGGGCGACCTCGGCCGCGAGCGCCCGGCCTTCTCCGAGCACGATCCCGAGGGCGAGACCGTCGGCTCCATCTCGAACGAGCGGACGTTCCGCGAGGACGTGACCGACCCGGCGTCGATCGAGGCGGTCCTGTGCGGCCTCTGCGAGAGGGTCTGCTGGCGCGCGCGCAAGCGCAACGTGAAGGCGCGCACCGTGAGCCTCAAGCTGCGCTACGCCGACTTCCACACGCTCACGCGCTCGCACACCACGGCGATCGCGACCAGCTCCGAGCTCGAGCTCTGTCCCATCGTGAAGGAGATGTTCGCGGCGGCGCGGACGCGGCCCCTGCCGATCCGCCTGCTCGGGCTGCAGCTCTCGAACCTGGGCGTGTACGAGCAGCTCCCGCTCTTCGATCGCAACGACCGCGTCGGCGCGGTCGTGGACCGCATCCGCGAGCGCTTCGGCTTCGGGACCGTGTCGCTGGCGACGGCGCGGGGGCGGCGCGGCGAGGGCTCACGCCAGACCCGTGGGTGACCGAGAGGCGCGAGCGACGATTGCTGGCGGCACGCGAGGTCGTTACGGGAGACGGAGACGCCACCCGTGAGACGAGGAGTGGGGGTTCATGTTCGCGAACACGAAGGCATTCAGCGGCTTCGCCGTCCCCGACGTGAAGAAGGCCCGGGAGTTCTACGAGCGCACGCTCGGTCTCAGAGTCTCGGAGCCCGCGCCCGGCCTCCTGACGCTCCACCTCGCCGAAGGACGGGACACGCTCGTGTACGCGAAGCCCGACCACGAGCCGGCCGGCTACACGATCCTCAACTTCCCGGTCGACGACATCGACGCTGCCGTCGAGCAGCTCACCGCGCGCGGCGTGCGCCTGGAGCGCTACGACGGCTTCGAGCAGGACGAGAAGGGGATCTCCCGCGCGTCCGGCGGCCCACCGATCGCCTGGTTCACGGATCCTGGAGGCAACATCCTGTCGGTGCTCGAGGAGCGGTGAGGGAGGCAGCCGGGTGTCTTGAAGCTGACCCCTGATCCTCGCATCAGCTCTCGCCCGTCCCCGGCCGCGTCTGCTTGCGAACCTTCTTGAGGAAGGTCTTGGTGCAGCGCCCGTGCGTGCTCTCGTGGTTCACGATCTCCGCCACGAGCCGCGCCTTCGCGTCCGCGGCCAGCACCGCGCTGGCGTTCACCTCGCGGGCGAGCTGCATGCCCTCGGGCGTCACCGGGGTCCGCGGTCCGGCCGGGGTCTCCGGCGCGGACCGGTAATGCGACGGCTTGGTCTTGGTGACGTCGTGAAATCCCGACGTGGGCTCGGCGCGCCGGCCGGAGCCGTGGCAGCTGGGGCAGGTGGCCGAGCTCCCGCTCCCGCCGAGCGCGTTCCCGATGCGCCCGTCGCCGCCGCACAGCCGGCAAGGCTCACTCTCGACGTAGCCCGCCATGAACCACCTCCGCCGGACCGCTGGCCGGCTCGCCCCGGGTTGAACCGATCGTCAGCTTCCGGAAAAGACCTTATCAGGCTCGTGCAGCGAGGCCACCCAGACCTCCTCGAAAGCCACACTCGCCTCGCGGTTCGCGAGGCGCACCGACTCGGCGTCGCTCGCCTCGTACTCACAGATCATGCGGGTGCCGGCCGCCGAGAGGTGGCTGTGGATCCACCGCACCCCGTGGGCAGCGAGGCACGGGGCGAGCCGGGCGATGTTCGCCCGGAGATCGCGCTCGACCTCGCGGCGATGCCGGACTCCGGCCCCGGCGCCGCCGAGCTCGTCCGCCACGCCGTCCCGGGCGGTGAGGACGCGCTGGCGGCACGTGCCTGCCTGCCGGCCGGCGAGCGGGCCCTCCGCCTGTTCGCAGCCGGTGAGGCCACGAGCTTCGCACATCGAGCTGGACATGCCGGTGGCGCGGCGGATGGAGGGCGGGACCGAGGTGGAGGTGTGGGCCGCGCTGGAGGCGCTGTCGAGGTG
>JAEZXM010000305.1 GCA_023419875.1 Pseudomonadota bacterium
GGTGCCGTCCACGCTCGGCGGTCCAGGCACGCGCCTTCGATCACCCCGAGTGAACCCGAAGCGCCCAGGCGAACGCGAGCGCGCTCGCTGCGCCCGCGGCGGCGCGGACGTGGTTCCAGGTCGTCCAGGCGGAGACGTACCGGGCCCAGGCGAGCGCCGCCTCGGGCCCGCCCGGGTGGACCGCGGCCAGCGCCTCGTTCCGCGGAACGTGGACCCCGGCGGTCACGGCGAACACGCCGACCACGTAGAGCGCGCTCCCGGCGATGAGCGCCGCCCGCGCGCCGCCCGCCCCGGCCCCGAGGAGCGCCCACGTGCCCACCACCAGCGCGATCAGAGTGGTGCCGAGAAACGGGACCATGAACCCCGGTCGGACCGCGGCGACGTTGATGACCTGCATGGCGCGAACCGCCTCGGGCGCGGGGAGCCGCGCGAGCGCCGGCATGACGAAGGACGAGAACCCGAACAGCGTGCCCGAGACGAGCGTCGCCCCGAGCAGGGCGAGAAGCGTCAGCACCTGGAGGATCATGCACCAGGCTTAGGAAGGAGACGGCGGCGGCTCAACGCGGAGTTCCGGGCGCGTCTGACGCGTTCCGCTCAGGACTGCCGGAAGACCGCGGTCATCATCTGTGAGGTGGAGATGCTCGCACTGCCGCAACCACGGCCGTGTCGGTGCCTCGGCACCCGGTCGCCCCTGGTCCTGCGCGCGACCTGTGCGCGTGCGTGAATGGCTCGGAGCCGGGGGGTCCTGCATGCACCCTATTCCTTCAGCTTCTGGATCTCGAAGTAGACCGGGCGCGTCCCGTCCGTGCAGCAGGCCAGGATCGTGTCGCCGCCCTGGACCCACATGTCGAAGCTGCCGTTGGCGTAGAAGGCAGACAGCACCTTGTAGATGTCGTCCCAGGCCCAGGGACAGAAACCCTGCGGCATGCTGACGGCCGGGTCCACGACGAAGGTCTGACCCTCCTTGAAGACCTCGCACGGACCGAGCGTCTTCTTCCGCTCCGCTTCCACGTATCGATCGACGTATCCCTTCCGGAACGACCGCTCCACCACGGTGATCTTGCATCGAGCCATCGAGAGGCGGGCCTCCTGACCCAAGCCTCGCACGCAGCCGTCGGAGGGACAACCCGAGCGCTCGATCTCGGATGCTGCGTCCGCGCTGAGCGGCGGTCCCCGGTCACGCCCCCGCCGCCGCGTCCCACCACTTCGAGAGGTTCTGCGCCGCCGACCGCGGTCTCTCGGCGTAGTGCGAGACGTCGTTGAAGAGCATGAGCCGGGCGCGGACCGGGTCCTTGAAGTCCACCACGTTGAGGCAGGCCGGCGACTGGTCGAGCCGGTCGCGGTAGCCGCGCGGGTCGACCCCGAGGAGGCTGGAGAGGAGGAGGCGAAGCGTGGCCTTGTGCGAGACGACGAGGACCGTGCGCCCCTCGTGCGCCGAGACGATCTCCCGGACGACCGGCAGCGCTCGCGCGAGGACCGCGATCCCGCTCTCGCCGCCGACCGGCGCGAACGTGAACGGGTCCGCCTCCCAGGCCGCGTACTCGTCCGCGAACCGCTCCTCGACCTCCTGCCGCGCGAGCCCTTCCCAGCGGCCGTGCGCGATCTCCCGGAGCCCTTCCCGCTCGACGGGCGCGAGGCCGTGCGGCCGGGCGACGATGCGCGCGGTCTCGACCGCGCGCGAGAGCGTGCTCGCGTAGACCGCGGCGATGGGGTCGCCCGCGAGCCGCTCGGCGAGCCGCGCCGCCTGGGCGCGCCCCTCGTCGGAGAGGTCCACGCCCACCGCGCCCGAGAAGCGGTTCTCCGCCGTGAGCTGGGTGGCGCCGTGGCGGACGAGGTACAGGCGCGTGGTCATGGCGGATCTCCTCGGGCGCCCGGAGAACGCGGACGCTCCGCGCGAGATCTAACCGGCCGGCGCCCCCGGCGTCGGGGCCTCGGTTGCGGCCTGCTCGGTCACTCTCGCGGGGCGTCGCAGCCGGCGTGCTTCGCCGCCTGCCTCGCGCGCTCGCGGTCCTCGCTCGTGGCGCGCGGCGACCGGAGGACGAAGGCCCAGCCCTCGCAGGCCTCCTCCAGCCGCTCCAGGCTGGCCAGCACCCCGGCGAGGGTGAGCCGCGGGAACGGCTCCTCCGGGTCGATCTTCACCGCCCGTTCGAGCGCCTCCACCGCGGCGGCCGCGTCGCCCCGCGCCAGCTTCAGCGCCCCGAGCACGATGGACGCTCCTGCGCTCCTCGCGCCGCCCGACACGGCCTGGAGCGCGTATCGCTCGGCGCGCTCCGCGTCGCCGCGGTTGAACCATGCCACCGAGAGGGTCGAGAGGACCTCCGGGTCCCCGGGCGCGTGGGCCAGCACGCCCTCGAGCACCGCGATCCCGCGGTCCACCTCGCCGCGATTGACGAGCAGCCCGGCGAGGGCGAGCGCCGCCTCCTCGTGCCGTGGGTCCAGGGCGAGGGCGGTCTCGTAGGACTTCTCCGCGACCGCCTCGTGCCCGAGCGTCATCGAAAGGGAACCGAGCGCGGTGAGCGGGCGCGGGTGGGGCAGGATCCGGACAGCCTCGAGGAGATGTCCGTAGGCTTCCTCGTCCCTCCCGCGGCTCCGCAGGACGTTGGCGAGCATCTCCTGGGCCCGCGGGTTGGGGCCGGTCGCGGCGATGGCGTGGCGAAAGAGCCGCTCGTCGTCCGACCAGAGCCGGAGCTGGCGATCGGTCCGGAACGCGAGCACGACCAGGACGCCGAGCGCGATCACCGGCGCGGTCCGGGTCATCGGTCTCCACCGGATCCGCCAGATCCCCCAGGCGAGGGCGATGTAGAGCCCGATGAAGGGGAAGTAGGCATACCGATCGGCCATGGCGTGCGCGCCGACCCGCACGAGCCCGCTCACCGGGACGAGCGTCCCCGCGAACCAGAGCCAACCGACCGTGAACCAGGGCGCGCGGCGCCTCACGGCCACCGCACAGGCGGTGACCAGCGCGACCGCCGCCAGCGCCGCCACCACCTTCCAGGTCGGCTCGGCCGCTTGAGGGAGCGGGTAGAAGACGGCGAGGTCGGCCGGCCAGAGGAGCCTTCCCAGATAGCGGGCGTACGAGACGATGACGTTGTCGAGCCGGAGGTGGCCCGGACCGGTCACGACCGAGCCGCCGCGGAGCTGCGCGATCATCGTCAGGGACGAGATCGTGATCGACATCGCCAGGAGCGGCAGCTTCTCGACGACGGCGCGCCCCCACCCGACCTCCGGCACGTCCGAGGACGGGTCCTTCTCGCCCGTCCATCGCCAGGGGACCCTGCGGAGTGGCCAGACGTCGAGGAGCAGGAGCAGGAACGGGAGCGTCACCAGCATCGACTTGGCGAGGAGGCTCGCCGCGAACGCGGCGACCACCGGCGCCAGGCGCGAGGGCGTCGGCCGGCGCGCATATCGCGCGTAGGCGACGAGTGCGAGGAGCCCGAAGAAGACCGAGAGGACGTCCTTCCTCTCGGAGATCCAGGCCACCGACTCGACGTGGATCGGGTGGACCGCGAACAGCGCCGCCGCACAGGCGCTCTCGACGGCGGCCCGGGTGAGGCGCACGAGCGCGACGAACAGCAGAACCGAGCTGGCGGCGTGGAGCCCCGCGTTGACGAGGTGCATCGGCCCGGGGCGCAGGCCGAAGAGCGACACGTCGACGAGGTACGAGAGCCAGGTGAGCGGATGCCAGAACTCGAGCTCGAGCGTCGAGAAGGCCCACGTGACGCTGCTCCAGGTCAGCCCCAGCGCGACGTGCGGGTTGTCGGCGACATAGGAGGAGTCGTCGAAGTTGGTGAACGGATACCCGCCGGTCCTGGCGTAGAGCCCGAAGGCGAGAGCGGCGAGCCCGAGGCAGACGGCGAGCTCGAACCGGCCCCCGCCTGGCATCACTCTCTTCCTCGCAGCGGGCATCGGCGGAGCTGACCACATCGGTCCCTCCAAGTCAGCTTCGCCGTGCCGGATGGTGCAGAGGCGGCCCGGTGTGCTGCGGTGCTATCGTGCACCGCGCCATGGCCTCCAAGACGCCGACGGACAAGCGCGTGGCGCCGCTCCTCCGAGAGCTCAGTGCGATGGGCAGCGAGCGGAACCGCGCCGGGATGGGACGGTACGGGATCAACGTCGAGAACGCGTTCGGCGTGTCGATCTACGAGCTGCGGAGGGTGGCGAAGCGGCTCGGGACCGATCACGGTCTCGCGCTCGCGCTCTGGGCCACCGGGAACCACGAGGCCCGCCTCCTCGCCTGCTTCGTGGACGACCCGGCCGCGGTGACCGAGGCGCAGCTCGAGGCATGGGCGGCGGACTTCGACTCATGGGACGTCTGCGACCAGGCGACGACGAGCCTCTTCGACCGGACGCCGCACGCCTGGCGCAAGGCGTCCGGGTGGGCGAAGCGGGAGGAGGAGTGGGTGAAGCGCGCCGGCTTCTCGCTCATGGCCGGGCTCGCGGTCCACGACCGGGCGGCGAGCGACGCGGCCTTCCGGAAGCTCCTCCCGCTCGTCGAGCGCGGCGCCTTCGACGCGCGGAACTACGTGAAGAAGGGGGTCAGCTGGGCGCTCCGCAACGTCGGCAAGCGGAACCGGGCGCTCCACGCCGCGGCGGTCGCCTGCGGCGAGCGGATCCGCGCCGCCGCGAACGATCGCGCGGGCGGGGAACGGGGCGGCGATCCCGCGGACCGGGC
>JAEZXM010000318.1 GCA_023419875.1 Pseudomonadota bacterium
GCACGCCCGGGAGCCCTGCGCCGTCCCCGGCGTTCATCGAGCCCGTCGAGCCCTCCACCGATGCCACCCCGTCTCTCGCCGAGGCGCTCGATCTCGACGAGGGGGAGCTGGAGAAGGCGCTCCGCCGCGCCGACGCCAAGGCCCGCGACGGCGCGTCCGCCTCCCGCGGGTCGGAGGGCGAGCGCCGTCAGGCAGCCGAGGACGCCCTCCGCGCGCTCGAGGAGGAGACGAGCGCGCGCCCGGCCGAGGTGGCCCGGTCGCGGCGCGACACCGTGTCCCTGGATCTGGAGGAGGGCGCGCCGGACGCGCGCACCGCCGACGGGCCCGCGCTCCAGGAGGCGATCGAGGCCGCGCGGCGCGAGGCGTTCGAGCAGGCGAAGCGGGAGCTCGCGGAGCAGGCGAAGCAGGAAGCCGCGGAGGCGGCGCGGCTCGTCCAGGCCGAGGCGCGGGCGGGGCGGGAGGCCGTCGCGAGCGCGCAGCGCGAGACGCAGGAGCTCGCGCGCGCGCGGAAGGAGGCGGAGGAGCGCGCCCACGAGGCGGAGGAGCAGCTCCGGGCGCTGCGCGAGCAGTTCGAGGAGGAGAAGCGCAGGGCGGAGGAGCGCGTCGCCACCGTGATGCAGCGCGCGGCCCAGGAAGAAGAGGCGGCCGACGAGCTGCGCCGGATGGCAGAGGACGAGAACCGCCGGCGGGACGAGGAGGCGGCCCAGGCGCGCGCCGCCGACGAGGAGAAGCTCCGGCAGGCCATCGCCAGCGCCCGGTCCGAGATGGAGGCTCTGCGCCGCAAGACGGAGGACGAGGCGCAGCGCCGGGCCGAGGCCGAGACCGCGCTGCGCCGGATCGAGGAGGCGCAGCGGCAGGCGATCGAGCGGGACGTGACGGAGCTCGCGCGCCTTCCCCTCGGCCCCGAGGAGCAACGGTTCGAGCCGCCGCCGTTCTTCGCCCCGTTCGACGGCGCCGGCGAGCCGGAGCGGACGCCGGCGACGTCAGAAAACGCCTCGTCCTTCGAGGTCGCTCCCGCGGCCGAGGCCGACACGACGGGCGAAGGCGACGCCGGCCGCACCTACCCGCCCCCGCCCGCCCCGCTGCGCGAGGGCGATCTCGCCGAGATCCCGCTGCCGCGCCTGCTCGCCATGGCCGCCCGCGCCAAGCTCGGCGGCCGGCTCGACTTCCAGGGAGAGGTGGCGCGATCGGTCTGGTTCGAGGAGGGACGGGTGGTCGGGGCCGCCAGCACGGTCCCCTCCGACCGCGTGGAGGAGGTGGCCCTCCGGCTCGGCCTCATCACCCGCGAGCAGCACCGGCAGATCGCGCAGGCGACGGCCTCGCTCCCCTCGCGGCGCGCGGCGCTCCTCCTCCTCGAGCGCGGGTTCCTCAAGTCCACCGAGCTCACCGGCCTCGTCCGTCGCCGGATGGAGGAGGTGCTGTTCGGCGTCTTCGCCGAGGAGGGCGCACGGTTCCGCTGGACCGGCGCCGAGGTCCCGCCCGAGGAGCGGACCGCGCTCGAGCGCGGGACGCTCGCGCTCGCGGTGGAGGGCGTGCGGCGCCGCTGGCGCGGGGCGCGGGTGGACGCGCTGCTCGGCGGTCCGACCACGCTGCTCGCGCCGGTGGCCGGTGCGCCCGGCCCGTCGGAGCTCGGGCTCTCGACCGAGGAGCGGCGGGTCGTGGCGCTGGCCGACGGGCTGCGGGCCCTGGACGAGATCGTCCAGGCGAGCCCGCTCGACGCGCTCACCACCCGGCAGGTGCTCGCGGCGCTGGTCGCAGCAGGCGTGCTCTCCGTCCGGGTGCTGCACGCAGGCCAGCCGCGTGGAGGGGCCGCCGCCTCGATCGACCTCGCCCGGGTGAAGGACAAGCTCGAGCAGGTCCGCCGGGCGGACTACTTCACCGTCCTCGGGGTGGGCCGGCTCTGCACGCCGCACGAGGTGCGGGAGGCGGCCGACCGGCTCCTGGCCGAGTTCGAGCCGCGGCGGTTCGTCGAGGTCCCGGACCAGGGGCTCCCGTCGAGGCTCTCCGAGATCCTCCAGGTGATCCAGGACGCGCGGGAGGTCCTGTCCGACGATCGGCTCCGGGAGGAATACCTGAAGGGCCTCGGGGACGGCGCGTGAGCCGCCCGTGCGCGAACCTGCCGTGCCCGCTACATGTACCGGCAGGACGAGCGGTCCCTTCGTGAAGGAGTGCAGTGTGCTGCGTGAGATCGTCATCTGGCCCGACCCCGTGCTGAAGGAGATCGCCTCCCCCGTGGACCGGGTGGACGACTCCATCCGCCGCCTGCTGGACGACATGGCCGAGACCATGTACGCCGCCGACGGCGTCGGTCTCGCCGCCCCGCAGATCGCCGAGCGCAAGCGGCTCGTGGTCATCGACACCTCGCCGCGCCAGGAAGGCCAGAAGCTCATCCACCTCGTGAACCCGGAGATCGTGAAGTACGAGGGCAAGACCACCTGGACCGAGGGCTGCCTCTCGATCCCGGGCGAGGCCGAGGAGGTGGAGCGCGCCGCCAAGGTCTGGGTCCGCGCGCTCGACTACCACGGCAAGCCCTTCGAGCTGGAGGCGGACGGCCTCCTCGCGATCGCCTGCCAGCACGAGACCGATCACCTGAACGGCACGCTGTTCGTGGACCACCTCTCGAGCCTCAAGCGCGAGCTCATCAAGAAGCGGATGAAGAAGCTCAAGGCCGAGCGCGCGGCCGAGGCCGCCGCCGAGATCAAGGGCGCGGCGCGGCACGAGAAGGCGCTGTAGGACGGCGGATCAGTAGAGATAGACCGCGCCGGCGTTGGAGGCCGAGTTGTCCGCCTGTGAGCCGCCGATGCCCGTGGCGCTGCTGTCCTCGTTGCGGGCCTGCACCGCAAGGGTGCGGCCATCGCCGCTCAATCTCACGCCGCCGAAATTGTCGGAGGCTCCCGTGTTGGACGCCTTGACGTACGCCCGCTGGGTCCAGCTGCCGCCGCTGCGCGCGAAGACGTAGACGGCTCCGGAGCTCACGAGCGAGTTGTCGGGCCCGGAGCCACCCACGCCGACGGCACCGGAGTCCTCCTGGCCCGCTCCCACGGCCATCGTGTTGCCGTCCGCGCTCAACGCCACCGTCCCGAAGAAGTCTGCCGCCTCGGCGTTGAACGCCTTCACGTATGCCTGCTGCGTCCACGTGGTGCCGCTGCGCGTGAAGACATAGACGGCGCCCGACTCGATCGCCGAATTGTCCGTCTGCACTCCGTCGATCCCGGTGGCGGCGCTGTCTTCGCGGGGCGCGCCGACGGCCAGCGTGTTCCCGTCGCCCGAGAGCGCGAGCGACTGGCCGAAGAAGTCCTCCGCCTCGGTGTTGGAGGCCTTGACGTACGCCTGCTGCGTCCACGTGGTCCCGCTCCTCGTGAACACGTATACAGCGCCCGAGTCCACGGCCGAGTTGTCCGCCTGCACTCCGTTGACGCCCGTCTCCGCACTGTCCTCGTCGTACGCCCCGACGGCGAGAGTATTCCCGTCCCCGCTCAGGGCGACCTCGGTTCCGAAGTAGTCGCGGGTCTCCGTGTTCGAGGCCTTGATGTAGGCCTGCTGCGACCAGGCGGTCCCGCTTCGCGTGAACACGTATGCGGCGCCCGCGGCCGCGCACGAGTTGCTGGATTGCGAGCCGTTGATCCCCGTCGCGCAGCTGTACTCTCCGAACGCGGCGGCGACGAGGGTGTTCCCGTCCGCGCTGATCGCGAGCTCGCTGCCGAAGGCGTCGTACGCGTCCGTGTTGGAGGCCTTCACGTACGCCTGCTGCGACCAGGTGGTGCCGCTCCGGACGAAGACGTAGACGGCGCCGGAGGTCTCCATGCTGTTGTCCGCCTGGGATCCGCCGACGCCCCTCGCGCTGCTGTCCTCTCCCATGGCTCCGACCGCCATCGTGCTTCCGTCCGCGCTCAGGGCGACCACGCCCCCGAACCCATCTCCGGCCTCGGTGTTCGAGCCCTTGATGTAGGCTTGCTGCGACCACGTGGAGCCCGTGCGCGTGAAGACGTAGACGGCCCCCGCGCCGGTCGCCGAGTTGTCGGCTTGCGATCCGCCGATCCCCTTGGCGTTGCTGTCCTCGTAGGGCGCTCCGACTGCCATCGTGTTTCCGTCCGCACTCAGGGCGATACTACCGAAACCGTCCTGCGCACCGGTGTTCGAGGCCTTGAAGTACCCGATCGCCGCCAGCATCTGTTCCGCGGAGGTGGGGGTGGAGGGCGTGCAGCCATGCTCGTTGCACGCGTCCACGCGGTACCGCGCGCTCGCCCACGGGTGGAGGTGCACCGAGACGTCGATCGCATAGGAGGTCCCGGTGAGATCGCCCGAGCGCTGCACGTAGGTCGCCCCGTCCAGGCTCTCGAAGAACCGGTAGCTCGTGGCGCGCGCCGCCGTCGCCCACGAGAACTGCAGCTGCTTCACACCCGCCGTCACAGCGAGCGCGGGCTTCGCGGGGAGCACCAGGGAGCAGGTCACGTCCACGTCGCCCACGTCGTCGTGGTCCATCGTCCCGGAGGCGTTGGCGATCGAACAGCTCGCCCCCGGCGGCGGGGTCCTGACGGTCACGGCGTAGCTCGCCTGATACGGGATCGCGTTCGGAAACTGGTACACGCCGTTCGCCGAAACCGTGTGCTCCGCCCCGTTCAGCTCCAGCACGACGCTCTCTCCCGCTGCGAGCCCCGCCGCCACGCCGCCCACGTGGTGCACCTCGCTCGCGCACGCCACGACGATGCTCCGGACCGCCTCCGACCCGACGGTTCCCTGCCCGTTGTTCACCGTGCACGTCTGCCCGGCCGGCTGCGTACCGACCTGGACGTCGTAGTCGCGGCCTTCCTGGAGCGGAGCCGCGAACGTGAACTCGGTCGCGCCCGCCGGCACCGCCAGGTCGCGGCCCCCGTTGAGCTGGAGGACGAGCCCGGTCGCGGTCAGCCCCTGGACCGTCCCACCCACCGTCCGCACATCTCCGGGGTCGCTGGTCCCTCCACAGGCGAGGAGACACAACGAGATGACAACTGCCGAGACGGCATGACTGCGAGCGGACATGTGGATCCCCCTGCGAGCGTACGGAACGCGAGTGCGCGTCGGGATGCTAGCAGGACCCTCGACGGAGCCGAGGACGAAAACGGTCGGCAGTTCACCTACACCGCGCTACACGTCGAGCGGCGACCTGGAGCCAACGCCGGCAGCCGTCCACGACCGCTCGTCGATCGCCCGGTGGGCTTCCACGCCGGCGCAGCTCTCACGCGCTGTGAACAGCCCGGGTCACGAACACGTTCCACGACGCCGGCCGGAGTCGGGCCACGAGCGTCTCCCCCTCGACCCGGACGTCCGGATTCACCGTCGGTACCACGGTGTCCGGCGCCTCCTTCGTGTTCACCGCCCCGAGGTCCCGGTGGTGAAGCGACAGCGCCTGCTCGACGCGCCGCTGGCCGCCCATGCCGCGGAGCTCCGCCCGGAGCTCGAGCTCCTCGGTGAGGTGGCGGTTGAGCGCGAACACCGCGACGGTGCCCGCCGGCTCGTCGTCCACCACCGCGGCCACGAGGTGGGGGACCTCGTCCTGCGCCTCGGTCCGGTAGGAAGGCGAGTCCACCACCGCCCGGAGCACCCGGCCCCGCGCGTGGCGCGAGGCCAGCGCGAACGGGTGGAAGATGGTCTGCCGCCAGGCGGGGCCGCCCGGCTCGGTCATGATGGGGCCGATCACGTTCACGAGCTGTGCGAGGCAGGCGACCTTCACCCGATCGGCGTGGTTGAGGAGATTGATGAGGGCGCCGCCGACCACCAGCGCGTCCTGGACGTCGAAGACCTCCTCGATGAGGCGCGGGTGCTCCGGCCAGCCGGGGCGGTGCATGTCCTCCGAGCTCCGCCGCTTGTACCAGACGTTCCACTCGTCGAAGG
>JAEZXM010000373.1 GCA_023419875.1 Pseudomonadota bacterium
ACGGCCTGGGGGCGCGGCAGGTGGAGCGGCTCTGGCCCGACGCGGGCGTCGTGCGGGCGGTGAAGCGCCTCAAGTTCAGCCGGGTCATCCGGCCCGGGGACCGGATCGCGCTCGAGCTGACGCGCGACGCGGCGCGGGGCACGGTCGTGTTCACCATCGACGGTCCCGGCGGACGGTGCGCCTCGGGGACCCTGGTCCTCGGGACCGGGGAGGGCCCGTGAGCGCGCGCGCGTGCGCCGTCATCCCCACGCTCGACAACCCGCGGACGATCCGGCGGGTGGTGGAGAAGGTCCGCGCCCACGTCGCGGTGATCGTCGTGGACGACGGCAGCGGGCCGGAGGCGCAGGCGGTCCTGGCCGCCCTGGCCGCGGACGGTCTCGCCGACGTCGTCCGCCGTCCCGCCAGAGGGGGCAAGGGGGCCGCGGTGAAGGACGGCTTCCGGCGCGCGCGCGACCTCGGGTACACGCACGCCGTCCAGATCGACGCGGACGATCAGCACGACGTCGCCGACCTGCCGCGGTTCCTGGCGGCCGCGCACGCCGACCCCGAGGCGCTCGTGCTCGGGGAGCCGATCTTCGACGCCAGCGCCCCGCGGGTGCGCGTGCGCGGGCACGGCATCTGCCGCTTCTGGACCGAGGTCGCGACCGGCGGGCGCGTGATCGGCGACGGGCTCTGCGGCTACCGCGTCTATCCGCTGGAGGCGGCGCTCCGCACGCCCTGCGGCGACGGGATGGAGTTCGACGTCGAGATCGCGATCCGGATGGTGTGGGCGGGTTGCCCTGCAGTGAATGTGCCCACCCGCGTCCGCTACCTCGGCGCCGAGGAGGGCGGGGTCTCGCACTTCCGGCTGTGGCGCGACAACGTCCGGATCGTCTCCCGCCACTTCCGGCTGTGCGTGATCGCGCTCCTGCGGCGCGCCGTCGGCCTCGCGCCGGGGCTGCGGACGGCGGAGGAGCGGTGAAGCCCGGCGCGCTCCCCGAGGCGGCGAACCCGACGCCCGGCGGCGAGCGCCCCGGCCGCTGGCACGAGCTGCCCGAGGCCACGACGGCGCTCGCGATCCGTGCGGTGGTGATCGCCCTCCGGCTCCTCGGGCGCCGCGGGACGGGGTGGCTGCTCGTCATCCTCGCCGGCTGGTTCGTCGTCGTGCACGCGCGTCTCCGCCGCGTCTCCCGCGACTACCTCCGTCGCGTCGGGGCCGGGACGCGGCTCCGCGACGTGTACCGGCACCTCCGGACCTTCGCCCAGGTGATCGCCGATCGCGTGTTCCTCGTGCAGGGCGAGCTCTCCCGATTCCGGCTCGAGACGCACGGCGCCGGAGCCGAGGAGCTGGCCGCGCTGCACCGCGCCGGGCAGGGCGTGGTCATCGTCCTCTCGCACGTGGGGAGCTGGGAGGTGCTCCGGGTTCAGGCCGGCGATCACCGGCTGCCGGTGAGCGTGCTCGCCTACTACGGGAACTCGCGGGCGGTGACCGACGCGCTCCGTCGGCTCGATCCCAGCGTGGAGACGCAGCTCGTGGAGATCCGGCCCGGCGACCCGAGCTACATCTTCGAGGTGGAGGACCGGATCCGCCGCGGCGAGTTCCTGGGCACGATGGGCGACCGGGTCGGGTTCGACGGGAAGTCGGTCTGCGTCCCGTTCCTCGGCGAGGAGGCGAGCTTCCCCGTGGGCCCGTACCTCCTCGCCTCGGCGCTGCGCTGCCCGGTCTTCCTCGCCTTCGGCCTCTACGAGGCGCCGGATCGGTACCACGTCCACTACGAGCCCTTCGCGGAGCGGCTGACGCTCCCCCGCGGCCCCGCGCGTGAGATCGCGCTCCGCGAGGTGGTCGCCCGCTACGCCGCCAGGCTCGAGCACCACTGCCGCGCCCACCCGTACAACTGGTTCAACTTCTACGATTACTGGAGGGCCGCATGACCGCCCCGCGCGCCGCCTCCACCCGCACGCGCCTCCCGTCTCCGCCACCGGACGCGGTGAGCGTGGAGCTCGAGATCCCGTTCTCGGACGTGGACCCGCTGGAGGTCGTCTGGCACGGGCACTATCCACGCTACGTGGACCTGGCGCGGACCGCGCTCTTCCGCTCGCGGCGGCTGGACAACGACGACTGCCGTGCGCTCGGAGTGTTCTTCATGGTGTCGGAGGTGTTCATCCATCACGCGTCCGCGCTCCGCTACCGCGACCGGGTGCGGGTGTCCGCGTGGTTCCTCGACGTGGAGAACCGGTTGCGGGTCGGGTACCAGCTCAGGAATGCGGCGACCGGCGTCATCGCGGCGGAGGGGTGGATGACGCTCGTCACCGTGCGGGGGGATGGGGGGCTCTGTTTGGAGACGCCGGGGGAGGTCTTGGGGAGGGTGAGGGGGGAGCCCTGAGGCCGGGTCGAAGGGCGTCCGACGTTGAAGTCGCGCGGTAAGTCCGGTGTGTGATGTTCGCGCGGAGCGAACCTTCCCCCGCTCACCCTGAGCGTAGGCCCGCGAAGCGGGCCGGAGTCGAAGGGCGAGGAACCAGTCGGGTGCCGGTCACCGAAGGTTGGATGCGGTCACGTTTGGTGAACCCGCTCGCCCTGAGCCTGTCGAAGGGCGAGCGGGTGTTGGACGACGGTGAAGGACGGTGCCCCGCCCGCGGTACCCTCGGCCATGGACCCCACCCTTCCGCGCCCGCCCAGCCCCTGGATCGCCGTGTTCCTCGGCCTCATCTGCAACGGGCTCGGGCACGTCTACTCCCGCAGGATCGCCCTGGGGCTCGGGATTTTCGGCGCGTGGCTCCTCCTCGGCGTGGCGTGGGCGTTCGGTTTGCGTGGCGGCCTGCGGCCGGCGCTCGCCGGCCTGATCACCATGCTGCTCTTCGGGCTCGTGCAGGCTGTCCACGCCGGCGTCGCCGCCCGGCGCTCGCGCGACCTGCCGCGGCGCTGGCTCTCCCGGCCGGTGGGGCTCACGGTGCTGTTCCTAGCGGCGACGGGGGTGAACTGGGCGTGGAGGCCGTTGATGCGGGCCGCCGTCGTCCAGACGTGGGTGATGCCTTCCGGGGGCATGCTTCCTACGCTCGAGATCGGGGACTACTTCGTGTCCGTCCCCGGGATGCGCATCGACCGCGGAGCGATCGTCTTGTACCAGCATGAGGGCGGCGGGAGGAGCGAGTCGCCGTACGTCCACCGCGTCGTGGCGATCGCGGGCGACACCGTCGAGGTCCGGGATGGTCGGCTCGTGCTGAACGGCGCGGCCGTGCCGGGCGAGGAGCTCTCGGGCAACTGCACTTACTTCACGAGATTCGACAATGAGTGGCGCGGGGAGCCCTGCCGCGCGCGGACGGAGACGATCGGGGAGGTGACCTACCGGATACTCTGCGCTCCGGACCGACCGTGCGGGGACGTACCGTTCCAGCGCGTTCCGCCGGGCCACGTATTCCTGCTCGGCGATCACCGGGACAACGCGGCCGACAGCCGCGTGTTCGGGCCCGTCCGCGAGCGGGCGATCCTCGGGCGCGCGAGGTGGGCTCTGTTCTCGTGGGGCCCGGAGGGGCTTCGGAACGAGCGCAGCGGGATCGAGCTGCGGTAGCGAACCAATTGGGAGCTGGGAACCATTGTTCAGCGGGGCGCCGTCGCGCCCGAGCGAGCACGTACGCAGCAAGGCGGGCACGAAGAAGTAGCCGAAGCAGCCGGCCTACGAGCGGCACCGCGGGCACCGGTCAGGTCGGCCGGTTTCGCTCCGCCGCAAGGCGGTCCCGAAAGCACGATGACGGCCTCCGTCGCAACCAGTGCAAGGGCCGCATCGGGAGCCCTCGCTTTCGAGGCGTGGGTGTTCTCTCGTTCCTACTCGACCGCACGCTACCCGCGGTCCCGGTCAGGCGGCGGTGGCCGAGGCGGTCTCGGGTCTTCCCAGGGACGGTCAGGTGGGCGGACTCCTGGGATGCCTCCGTCGTGACGTTCTTCACCGGCGTCGTCGATTTGTGGCCGCGGTTCCGGAGGGGTCGGGGGCGGCGGCGGTCTTCGGGTCATCGCGCTACCTCGCTGCGAACTCGGGGACCCACAGTGATTCGGGCGGGTACTGCTGGTCAACAACTGCCCGGCAATGGCGGGCGCGCCGGTCGCTCTGCGTAGCGGGTTCCTGCAACTGCAGCTTCCGCAACCCGCTGTAGAAGTCTCTTCTTCGCTTGCAGTCGGACTCCTCGATCGTCTTCTTCGAACGCAACTCGCGCCACAAATCCTCCACGTCCAGGCGGATACTCTTGAAGCCGATGTGGAGGGTCGTCGCGTTCTTCGCCTTCTCGGCTAAGCGGAGGAATGGCTTCAAGAGCGCAGCGACGGACGCGACGCCCGCGAGAATCGCCCAGGCGCTCCGGCCAGTTTCCGTCTGCCACACAGACCACGCCGAGATCGCAGATCCCGCTGCGAATGCCGCGATGGCGATCTCCAGGAACGTGTTCCAGCAGGTCGCGGTCTCAGCGGCGGCACCGTAGTAAAGCTCGTTGAGACAAGCGTTCCGAAGATCAACGCACAACTGCTTGTACTCTTCGGGCCACGCTTCGTGCGGGAGTGTAGCGATTAGGCGAGTCCTGTCGCCGCGACTTCGTCCGCCATCATTGTGGTTCCAACAATCCCTCGGGATCTGGACGCCACGAGCACCTCCGGATCGTTGCCGCCACCATTCAGCGAACGCGTCTCCTCGCATCCTCACCCCTGGCTCGGCGACGCTAGCAAGCGAGAGTGACGGTAGACACCCACGAACGGTGGGTGCGTCCCGCGGGGCTGATGTCGGGTGGGTGCTCGCGGCTCCATCGGACAGTATCGCCCCCTCCGATCGGAGACGCGCCGATCCCGATCGGAGAACCGCACGAAACCGCTGTCCTGGGCCGATTCTGTGCGCGATCCTGATCGCAATTCGGCCCATCCCGATCAGAAAGGCAATTGACGGTCCGTGTCAGACCCCCGTGCGAACCTTCACCTCGTGACCGCCGCGCTCCACGTCCCGCTCGCCCGCGAGCCCGAAGCCGAGTACGGCGCCCATCTCGCGCCGCCGGCGTTCGATCTCCGCCCCTACACGCCCGGCGAGCTCTGGGAGCGGTTCCGCGGCGGCGAGCGCGAGGCGGACGACTGCGAGCGCTGGCTCACCAAGGCGGCGCGGGCGCGGGCGGCGCTCGACCTCGCCATCGCGGACGGGCTCGCGGCGCTGCGGAAGGGCGACCGCCTCCCGCAGCTGGGCTACCACCTCGGCGACTACGCGCGCGAGGTGCTGGGCATCGAGGGCCGCACGGCGCAGGAGCTCGTCCGGCTCGCGAAGGAGCTCCGCTCCCGGCCGCTCCTGCGCGAGGCGGTGCGCTCGGGGCGCGTCCACTTCCGGGCGGCGCAGCTCGTCCTGCCGGTCGCGGTCGGCGACGCGGAGGCGGCGTGGGTCGAGCACGCGGCAGCCGAGACGGTCCGGGCGCTGGAGAAGCTCGTGGCGGAAACGCGCGGGAACCCGGACCCGGATGACGAATGGGGGCGGATCTCCATCCACTGCAAGCCGGAGGAGCGCGAGGTCATCGACGCGGCCCTCGATGTCGCGGGGCAGCTCCTCCCGGGCTCGCGGCGGTTCGAGCGCCTGGAGGCGATGGCGGAGGAGTACCTGGGGGAGTTTCCGTCGCCTGCCGAGGAGGTCGATGCCGCGCCCGCTCGTCCTTGCCCCAGCCTCTTTCGCGTGTCGCGGCGAGCGGCCGACCTGGCCACCCGCAGGGCCGAGCTCGAGGCCGAGACCGATCGCTGGGCGATGCTCGAGCGCGTCCCCGACATCGCGGCGCCGGAGGCGACCTTCGACGGCCTCACCCGGGCGGAGGACATCGACCGACGGCTGCGAGAGCTCGCGAGGATGCAGAGCGGCTGGGACGAGATCCTCGGCTACTGCGCTCACATCCTGAAGCGGAGCCGCATCCACGAGATCCTCGGGTTCGCCACGTTCCGCCAGTATTGCGAGGAGCGCCTCGGGCTCCCGGCGCGGGCGGTCGAGCGACGCGCGGCGCTCGAAGGCCGGATGTGGAAGAGCCCCGCGCTCCGGGAGGCGCGCCGCCAGAAGCTCTCGTACGAGAAGCTCCGGGTCCTCGCCCGGCTCCCCGAGAAGGAGATCGCCTCCTCGGTCCAGCGCGCCCGGACCCTCACCTGCGTCGCCCTGCGCCGCGAGATCGAGGCGGCGGAGGAAAGGCAGATGCGCGCGCGCCGGCGGCTCGTGGCTCCGGCGCCGAAGCGGGTCGCGAGCCTCCTCTTGGCCGCCATCCGCTCCGTCCGGGCCCGCGTGGGCATGCCCATCCCCGACGGAACGTGCCTCGCCATCATCGCCGCGCACTTCCTCGCGGTCTGGGGCATGCCGGCGAGGGCGCGAACCGTCTCACAAGGCGTCCGCGAGCGTGACGGCGGGTGGTGCACGGTGCCGGGGTGCAGCCGCCCCGCGACGGACTCGCACCACGTCGTCTTCCGCTCGCAGGGCGGGGATGTCATCGACCCCGCCAACCAGACGGCCCTGTGCGAGTACCACCACCACCGCTCCGTTCACAGGCGGTACCTGCGGGTGTCAGGGACGGCGCCGGACGGGCTGACGTGGAAACGGGGCGGGAAGGTGTTCCGGGGGGTGCCGGATTGATCCTCACACCCCCGCGACCACGTACAACAGCACGTACACCGCCACCCCCGTCGCCGACACGTACAGCCAGATCGGCGCCGTCGCCCGCGCCACCTTCCGGTGCGTGACGAACCGCGCGCGGAGGCCGAGGACGAGCGTCACGAGCACGAGCGGTGCGACCACGGCGGCGAGCAGCGTGTGCGAGCCGAGCACGGCGAGGTAGAACGCCTTGAGCGCGCCGGTGCCGGGGAAGCGGTGCACGCCGGTGAGGATCGTGCGGCTCACGTAGCCGACGAGGAACAGCATTGACGCCCCCACCGCGGCGAGCATCAGCTTCCGGTGCACGTCCCGCCGACCCCGGCGGATCGCGACCCAGCCGGCGACCACGAAGAGGCCGGCGAGCGCGTTCAGGCCGGCGTTGACGGCGGGGAGGGCGGTCTCGAGCGTCATGGCCGCGAGGGGCTCCGCGCCGCGTTCACGTTCCGTTCACCGGAAGACGGCGAGCGCCGCGAACAGCGCCGTCAGGTACACGAGCGTGGCCAGGAAGAAGTGCCGCGCCCACGCGCCCCGCCCGCGCAGGCCGACCGCGGCGTGGGCGAGCAGCCCGGCGCCGAGCGCGGCGGCGGCGAAGGCGTACCCGCCCCGGACCACGCCGACGGCGAGCGGCAGGAACGACACCGCGACGAGCAGCGCGGTCGCAACGACGATCGCCCGGCGCGCGGCCGCCGCGCCGTGGACCCGCGCGAACACGGGCAGGCCGGCGCGCGCGTAGTCGTCCTCGAGATACAGCGACACGGCGAGAAAGTGCGGGAGCTGCCAGGCGAAGAGCAGCGCGAACAGTGCGATCGCGCCCGCGTCGAGCCGGCCGGTCACCGCGGTCCACCCCATCGCCGGCGGGATGGCCCCGGGCAACCCGCCGACGAACAGCGCGAGCGGCGTGCGCCGCTTGAGCGGCGTGTAGACGAGCACGTAC
>JAEZXM010000560.1 GCA_023419875.1 Pseudomonadota bacterium
GGAACGGCGGGCTGCGCCTGGACCTGCGGCTGCGCCGGCGCGACGGGGCGCGGCTCGATCCGCTCGCCCTTGGCGAGCATCTTGAGCGAGAGCGCCAGGAGGCTCGCGAGCAGCTCGCCGGAGCCCGGGACGTCGAGCTTGCGGTAGATCCGCTTGCGGCGGGCGCGGATCGTCTCCGGCGACACGCCGGCGGCGGCAGCCGAGTCCTTGCACGCGAACCCCTGCGCGATGCGGAGAACCTCCGCGCGCTCCGCGGGCGTGAGGCTCGTGCCCTCCATGAACTTCGCAGCGAACGGCGTCAGGATCTCGATATCGATCTGGGCCATCTTTTCTTCCCCGGGTTGGCCCCGGTCAGGGGCCGTTTGCTCATTGGGACGGCGGACCGACGAGCGTGGGCCTCCTTCACACACCCCTGCTCGGTAGGTCGTGTACTGCTCGGGACGATAATAACGCCCCCTTCGGTTGCCACCCCCCGTTCGTTGGAAACACGCAAGCTCCTGGTCTTGGGGATGAATTCCGTCTAGATCCCGGCCGGGTCGCAAGCTACTCACCCACCCGGGCTCCTCAGCTACATATCCCAAAGGGTCACTCGAGCGCCAGAGGCCCTCCCCTGCTCAAGCGCCCCGAAGCGTTTCCCCGGAGCACGGGACACGCGTCTCGCGCGGGGAGCAGCGCGCCGCTCGTTTCGGAGCGCGGTGCGCAGCGCGCGCCGCGTTAGCATCCGCCGATGCTCCCCCGCTCCCGCATCGCCCTCGCCCAGGTGAACCCCACGGTCGGCGATCTCGCGGGCAACGCGGGCAGGATCCGCGCCGCGACCGAGAGAGCGCGCGCGGAGGGCGCTTCACTCATCGTGTTCCCCGAGCTGTGCCTCTGCGGATACCCGCCGCGCGATCTCCTCGACCTCCCCGACTTCGTGGAGCGGTGCCGCCGGACGCTCGCGGAGCTGGCGCAGCCGGCGGAGTGGTCGCGCGGGATCTCGATCGTGCTCGGCTTCCCCGAGGCGCCCGAGGGCGCGCCGCCGCCCGGGATCTACAACGCCGCCGCGCTCCTCGCCGGCGGCCGCCTCGAGGCCGTGGGGCGCAAGTCGCTCCTGCCGACGTACGACGTCTTCGACGAGACCCGCTACTTCCTGCCGGCGGACCGGGTGACCGTGGCCGGCGAGAGGCTCGGGCTCTCGATCTGCGAGGACGTGTGGAACGACAAGCGGTTCTGGGACCGGCCGCGCTACGCGCGCGATCCCGTCTCGGACCTCGTCGCGGCGGGCGCCTCGCTCGTCGTGAATCTCTCCGCCTCCCCCTACGCCATCGGCAAGCCCGCCCTGCGGGAGCGCATGCTGGCCGCGAGCGCGCGGGCCCACGGCACGCCGATCGCCTACGTGAACCAGGTGGGGGGGAACGACGCCCTGGTCTTCGACGGCGGCTCGATGCTGGTGGCGCGCGACGGGACGGTGCTCGCGCGGGCGCCGCTCTTCGAGGAGCTGCTGCTGGTCGGCGACCTCGAGTCCGGCGGCGCCCGGGCGATCACGCTCGACGGCGCCCCGCTGCCGGCCGCCGGGACGCCTTCGGACCCGGTCGCGGACGAGGTGTTCCGCGCCCTCGTGCTCGGGGTGCGCGACTACGTGCGCAAGTGCGGGTTCCGGACGGCGGTGATCGGGCTCTCGGGCGGGATCGACTCCGCGGTCACCGCCTGCATCGCCGCCGCGGCCCTCGGGGCGGAGAACGTGAGCGGCGTGGCGATGCCCTCGCGCTACAGCTCGGACCACTCCCGCGAGGACGCCGCCCTGCTCGCCGCGAGCCTCGGCATCCGGTTCCAGGAGATCTCGATCGAGCCCATGCACGCCGCCTTCATGGCCCAGCTCGAGGCGGCCCGGGGCCGCCCGCTGGGCGATCTGGCCGAGCAGAACGTCCAGGCGCGCATCCGCGGGCAGATCCTGATGGCGCTCTCGAACGACACCGGCGGGCTCGTCCTCTCCACCGGCAACAAGAGCGAGCTTGCCGTCGGCTACTGCACGCTCTACGGCGACATGGCCGGCGGCCTGGCGGTGATCGGCGACGTCCCGAAGACGCTCGTCTACCGCGTCTCCCGGGCCGCCAACGCCCGGGCCGCCCGGGCGGTCATCCCCGAGCGCACGTTCACGAAGCCACCCTCCGCCGAGCTCAAGCCCGGCCAGGTCGACCAGGACTCGCTCCCTCCGTACGAGGTCCTCGACGACATCCTCCAGGCGTACGTCGAGGAACGGCTCCCGATGGACGCGATCGCCGCGCGCGGCCACGACGTCGAGACCGTCCGGCGCGTGCTGCGTCTGGTGGTGGGGAGCGAGTACAAGCGGAGGCAGGCGGCGCCGGTGCTCAAGGTGAGCGACAAGGCGTTCGGTGAGGGGCGGCGGCTCCCGATCGCGCACGGATGGCGGTACTAGAACGGCGGCTCATCCGCACCCGCCCCTAGGCAACCGGCTCGAGAGTCTGCGCCGCCGCGGGCTGGAACCGCAGTACGAAGCTCGCGCCCTTGCCCGGGCCCTCGCTCTCGGCGTGGATCGTCCCGCCCATGCGCGCGACGTGGTTCGCGCAGGTGTGCAGTCCGAAGCCGTGGCCGCCGGTCTTGGTCGTGAACCCGTAGCTGAACACGCGCAGCAGGTTCCCCTCCGGGATCCCCTCGCCGGCGTCGGTGACCCGGAGCTCGACGCCGCGGTCCCCGTGGCGGAGCCGGACCGTGAGGATCCGCTGCGCCAGCGGCGTCGCCTGCATGGCCTCGGCCCCGTTCTTGACCAGGTTCACGAGGACGTGCACGAGCTTGGAGCGCTGGGCGTGCACCAGCGGCACCGGCGCGAGGTCGCGCACCACCTGGACCGAGTGGCGCGACAGCGTGCTCTGCTGCACCTTGATGGCCGTCTCCACCACTCCCCGGAGGTCGAGCGCCTCGTGGAGCAGGAGCTCCCGCTCACCGCGCGCGTACTCCTGCAGCGTCTTGACGGTGTCGCGGATGAGCGTGACGTTCTCCAGCATCTCGCGCCCCTCGACGCGGATGGCGGCGCGTTCCCGATCGATCTCCCCCGCCGAGCGGCGAAGGTACTCGGCGAGCATGGGGGCCCGCCTCTCCTGCAGCAGGAAGGCGACGATCGCGTCGGCCCCTCCCTCGAGGATCTCGGCGGTCTTGGTGAGGCCGGGGAGCCGGGCGTCCGCGCACAGGCCCACGATCCGCTCCGCGGACACGCTCACGCTGTTGAGCAGGTTTCCGACGTTGTGCATGAGGCCGACCGCGATCTCCGCCATCCCGGCCCGGTGGGCCGTGTCGGCCACCTGCTTCTGGGCCTCGCGGAGCTGCTCGGTGCGGACGTCGATGCGGGCCTCCAGCTCGGTGGCGTAGGTGCGGACCTCGGTGAGCAGGGCCCGGAGCTCGGTCGCGGCGGTGAGCTGGCTCACCAGGCTCTCGTAGCCCGTTCCGCCCATCCGGCCGATCTCGCAAACCGCGAACCCGCACTCCTTGCCGCGGGCCTTCACGGGCAGGACGACGAACCCATACCGGTGATCCTCGGTGAACCGGCCCGGCACGAGGCTCGTCTCCGGGAACGGGCCCGGCGCCCCCTCCAGCACCACGCTGTCGCTGCACGCGTACTGAAAGTCGAGGTGCGCCAGCCGGCGATCCACGTCCACGAAGCTCGAGACGTAGAAGCTCGGGACCCCCATGGTCGGGAGCTGGTCGCGCAGGGCCTTCCAGACCTCCTCGGGGTCCACCGGGTTGAGCTGCCAGACGCGCCGGAGGACGTTCGCGTCGCGCTCCAGGCCGATCTGCGCGCCCTTGTAGACCTGCTCGACGCTCCTCCCCAGTTCCCGGAAGGCCGCGTGCGCGAGGCCGAGGAGCGGGCCCTCGAGGTCGGGCCGGCCGGCGCCGATCTCGGCGATCGCGGCGTCCACGACGTCGAACCAGCGGACGGCATCCACCTGCCCGGCGTGGCCGGCCCGCTGGAGGGCGGCGACGGCCGTGCACACCGGGCGGACGTCGTCCTCGCCGAGCGCCACGAGGAACGCCTCCGCGAGGCGCCCTGCCCAGCCGTGATCGCCCAGGTTCACGCCCAGAGTCGGGAACCGGGCCTCGAGCGCGCGCGCCAGCTCCCCGGCCCGCGGCGCCTCCCTGCGGGCCGGCGCGGCGGCGGACGGGTGTGGGCCGCGCGGACGGATCCGCTGCGTCACGCCGCAGCCGCACGATCCCCTCACGACCAGCTCGCCCGCGAACTCCCTGAGCGGCGGCTGGGGCTCGCCGTCGGCGGCCCGGAGGAGCTGGAGGACGGCTTCGCGGCTCATCTCGAGGAACGGCTGGCGGACGGTCGTGAGGCCCGGCCCGAACGCCACCGCCTCGCCCACGTCGTCGAACCCCGCCACGGCGACCTCGTGCGGCACGGCCCGACCGGCTCGCGTGATCTCCTCCGCGGCGGCGAGCGCCATGTAGTCGTTGGCGGCGACCACCGCGTCGAACGCGACGCCGCGCTGGAGCAGCATCTGCGCAGCGAGCCGGCCCGTGTGCGTGTTGAAGCTGCCGGGGAGGACCCGCGCCGGATCCGCCGCGAGGCCGTGGCGCGCGAGCGCGTCGCGGTAGGCCGTGTACCGTGCCTCCGCCTCCCCGCTCGTCTCGGGCCCGCGGATGAAGGCGATCTCCCGCCGCCCGTGCACCTCGACGAGGTGGTCCATCAGCGCCGCGATCGACGCGACGTTGTCCACGAGCAGGCTGGGCACGCCTTCCATGGCCCGCCCGATCCCGACGAGCGGGACCGGGGCGAACCGCGCGTAGATCGAGCGGAGGTCGGCCTCGGAGGGGCCGAGCGTCCCGGAGAGCGCCACGATGCCGGTGAGCCGGGACACGTCCACGAGCTCGTACACGCGGCGGCCGGGCTGCAGGTTGGAGATGTAGCCGGTGATGTAGCAGAGCAGGTCGAGATCGAGCTCCTCGGCAGCCTTGCGCACACCCGCCCAGATCGACTGCTGGAACCCGTCGGCGAGGCTGTCCGCGAGGAAGGCGATCGTGCGCCGCATCTCGCACCCACTTTTTTGCACCCTCCGCGCCAGCAGGCCAGGCCCACAAGCCGGCCGAAGCCGTCCCGAATCCAGCGCGGGGGAGCACCTGACCTCCGAGTCAAGCGTGCCCCACGGGGCGGCCGTCAACCGGGGGTTTTCCCCCCGTGAATGACCACGTCCTCGAGCCGGGGGACATGGACGGATCCCGGCGTGGCGGCTCGAGCACGTTCAAGGTCCGCATCACGCTCGGGGCCTCGCGGCGTTCGAGCCCACGGCGACGCGAGGGGGGGTGCTACAAGGACCCAACTCTCACCTCCGGAGCCCGCCGTGCCCGAACTGCACTCCGCCCTCCTCTTCCTGCACATCCTCTTCGCCGCGACCTGGCTCGGCGCCGCGCTCTGGTCCGCCGGCGACGTCAGGCGGACGCTCGCCCTCGGCCGTCCCCACACCGACGCGCTGGCGGCGCGGACGCGCCCCGCGCTCTCGCTCGACCTCTGGTCCGGGCTCGGCACGCTGGCCACCGGGCTCGTCCTCATCCCCCTCGTCTACCCCGGCATGCCGGAGCCGGGCATCGTCGTCGGCCTCGTCGCGGTGCTCGCGCGCCTCGCGCTGCTCGCCGCGGCGGTGATGCCGGCCTTCCGGCGGCTCGAGAAGTCGGTCGCGGCGGGCGATCTCGCCGGTGCCGCGCCGGCCGCGAAGCGGCTCGGCATGCTCTCCGGGATCGCGCACCTGCTCTGGCTGGTGGCGCTCGCGGGGATGGTGTTCCGGGGCTGAGACGCAAACGCCGCCTCCCTGAGCGGGTAGGCGCCCTTCGACTCCGTTTACCCTGAGCGTAGGGACGCCCAGCCGGCCCGGAGTCGAGGGCTCAGGGCGAGCGGGGGCGCACGGGTGCGGCCGGGATCGCGGGGAGCGCTTGGCGCGCTCAGACCTGCATCACTTCCTTCTCCTTGGCGGCGACGATCTCGTCCACCTTCTTCACGCCGTCGTCCGTCTCCTTCTGCATCTTGTCGAGGCACTTCTTGGCCTCGTCCTCGGAGATGTCGCCGTCCTTCTTCGCGACCTCGATGAGCTCCTTGGCGTCCCGGCGCTCGTTGCGGATGGCGATCTTGTGC
The DNA here is from genome assembly GCA_023419875.1 of Pseudomonadota bacterium. GTDB lineage: Bacteria > Myxococcota > Myxococcia > Myxococcales > Anaeromyxobacteraceae > Anaeromyxobacter. Next base: position 6,119 of record JAEZXM010000560.1, read on the forward strand.
TCCTCGCCCTTGTGCTTCACCTGCTTCACGATCTCCTTGCGCCGCTCCTCGGTGAGCGCGGGGATCGGGACGCGGACGAGGTCCTTGTCGCTCATGGGGTTGACGCCGAGGTTCGCGTCCCGGATGGCCTTCTCGATCACCGGGATCATGTTCTTCTCCCACGGCTTCACCATGATGAGCCGGGCCTCGGGGACCGAGAGGGTGGCCACCTGGTTGAGGGGCGTGGGGGTGCCGTAGTAGTCGACCTTCACCCCGTCGAGCAGGTGGAGCGAGGCCCGCCCGGTCCGCACCGCGGTGAGGTCGTGCCGGAGCTGGTCGAGGGTCTTGAGGATGCGGTCGTGCAGGTCCTTGAGGATGTCGTCGCCGGCGCTCATGAGAGGCTCCGTTCTCGTTCAGGACTCCCGCGGCCCCCCGCCCACCGTGGTACCGAGCTCCTCGCCCAGGACCACCCGGCGGACGTTGCCGCGCTGGGTGAGGTCGAACACGATGATGGGCAGCTCGTTGTCCATGCACAAGCTGATGGCCGTCGAGTCCATCACCTTCAAATTCCGCTTCAGCACGTCGATGTAGCTGAGCTCCTTGAACTTGGTGGCGGCGGGGTTCTTCTTCGGGTCGTCGGTGTAGACGCCGTCCACCTTGGTCGCCTTGAGGAGCACGTCCGCGTGGATCTCCATCGCCCGGAGCGAGGCGGCGGTGTCGGTGGTGAAATACGGGTTGCCTGTCCCGGCGGCGAAGATCACCACCCGTCCCTTCTCGAGGTGCCGGATGGCGCGGCGGCGGATGTACGGCTCGGCCACCTGGTGCATCTCGATGGCCGACTGCACGCGGGTGGGGACGCCGATCTTCTCGAGCGCGTCCTGGAGCGCCATCGAGTTGATGACCGTCGCGAGCATCCCCATGTAGTCGGCGGAGGAGCGGTCCATGCCCTCGGTCGCGCCGGAGACGCCGCGGAAGATGTTGCCGCCGCCGATCGTCATGGCGACCTCGACGCCGAGGTCCACCACGTCCTTCACGTCCTGGGCGATGGCCGCGAGCGTCTTGGGCGAGATGCCGTACTTCCCGTCGCCCATGAGGGCCTCGCCGGACAGCTTCAGCAGGATCCGCTTGTACCGGGGCTTGGGCGTCGCCGCTCGCGCGTTGGACATGGTCGGCGGTTTGTACCGAGCGCCGAAAGGTCGGTCAAGGAAGGCGGCGCCCAGCGTGGGCCCCCGGAGCGCCGGTCCGTCAGGCGGCGCCTCCGGCGGCCTCCGGCCCGTGCCCCGCGCCTCCGGCGATCGTCCCGCCGCCCGAGCCCCTGCGACGGCGACGGCGTCCGCCCCGGCGCCTTCGCCGCTTGCGGGC
>JAEZXM010000024.1 GCA_023419875.1 Pseudomonadota bacterium
CTGGAACGCGGGCGAGTGGTCGGCGCGGATCGTGATGACGCGGGGCGCGGGCGAGCTGGGCCTCGACCCGGGCCTCGCCGCGGATCCGCTGGCGGCCATCCTGCTCGTGCCGCTCGCCGGTCCGCCGGCGCGCGCCTACGCCGAGGGCGTGAAGGTGATCCTCGCCTCCACGCCGCGCCCGTCCCCGCGCGCGGTGGATCCGACCGCCAAGACGGGCGCTCACCTCCCCCACGTGATGGCCATGGCCGAGGCGAGGGCGGCGGACGCCCACGAGGCGCTCCTCTGCGACGGGCAGGGACGGATCACCGAGGGCGTCTCCTCGAACCTGTTCACGATTCGTGTCGGCCGGCTGCGGACGCCGCCGCTCGCGGCCGGCATCCTCGAGGGGGTGACGCGGGGCGTGGTGCTCGCGCTCGCCCGTTCGGAGGGGCTCCAGGTGGAGGAGGTGTGGTTCGAGCCGGACGAGCTCCGCGGGGCGGAGGAGGCCTTCCTCACGTCCACCCACCGGGAGATCCTCCCGATCACGCGGGTGGGGGAGACGCCGGTCGGGGATGGGCGGCCGGGGCCGACGACCCGCAGGCTGCACGCGGCCTTTCGCGCCATGGCAGATGGGCTGTAGGGGCTGCTGCACCCGCACCCCACCTCGTCTTCGCGCGAGAACCGCATTCACCCGCGTCGCGCGGACGCGTAATCTTGGAGTGCATGTCTCGCTTGCTTGGACTGGTGCTCGTCGCCCTCGCCGCCGCCCCCGGAACGGCCCGGCCGGACCCGCAGACCGAGCGGGCCCTGCGCGCGCTCGCCTCGAGCGACTCGCTCAAGGTGCGTACCCAGGCGGCCCTCATCCTCGGGCAGCTCCATCCAGCCGATGCGGGGCCGGCGCTCCGGAAGGCTGCGCTGTCCGACCCGGCCCCGGCGGTCCGGATCGCGGCGGTCGCCGGGCTCGCCCGGTTCGGCGATGCGGAGTCCCGCGCGGTGCTGGACGAGGTCCAGCGCTCCGATCCGGACGATGGCGTGCGCGCCTCGGCGGCGGGTGCGCTGCGCGCGATCGAGGACCCCGTTGCGCCTCGGGTGCGCGGTCACGGCGAGGTGGTCCTCGAGGATACGGTCGGCAACGCGGGCCGCCCCGCCGATCGCGCCGCGCTGCGGGATGCCCTGGGCCGCCGCCTCGTGGAGGCGGGGTTCAGCGTGGGCAAGGCGGGGATCCGTCTCAAGCCGTCGATCGTCCGCCTGGACGTCGAGCGGGCGAACGAGCGGACGGTCGTGGCGGTCCGGGCGGAGCTCGTCGCCGTCGAGGGAGGCGGGCGGATGGCGGCCATGCTCGAGGGACGGGCGAAGGTCTCCGCGCACGGCCAGGTCGGAGATCGCGAGCTCGCCATGATCTCGGTCCGGGTCGTGGACGCCGTGGCCAAGATCCTCGTCGAGGACCTCGCCGCGAAGCTCGGGGAGAGGTAGAAGGGGGCATGTCCCTCGCCGAGGTACACCGTCCCCATGAGGAGGCGCCGGCCGCCGAGCCCAAGCCGCGCCGCCACCTGCGGAACTACCTGCTCGACACGGGCCTCCAGCTCCGGCTCGCGAGCTACCTCATCGCCGTCGCCACCCTCCTCGGGATCGGCCTCGGGTCCTTGCTCTGGCGGTCGTACCGCGAGACGAGCGAGATGCTGGAGCTCTATCCCGTGGGGGCGGCGCTCGAACGGGAGCTCGCTCGGGGGGATCGGTTCCGGATCGTCGCCGTCGCCGGGGCGCTGGTGATCGTGCTCGTGTGCCTGCTCGTCGCGGCCGTCTTCGTGACGCACCGGATCGCCGGGCCGGCGTACGCCATCCGCCGCGCGTGCAAGAAGGTCGGCGAGGGCGACCTCGGCGAGCCGCCGCCGCTCCGGACGGGCGACCTCCTCTCGGAGCTGCGGGACGAGGTCGCCGAGATGGTGCGCGCGCTCCGGGTTCGCGAGGGGCGCGAACGGGAGACCATCGCCGCCGCAGCCAGGATCCTCCGCGACTCGCTCGCCACGGCCCCCGCGCGCCAGCAGGCGGCGGGTGAGCTCGAGGCGCTGGCCGCCGACAAGGAACACCGCCTCGAGCCGTGAGGCGGGCCGCTCTCTTCGCCGTCGTCCTGCTCGCGGCCTGCGCCGAGGCCCAGCGTCCGCCTCCGCCTCCGCCCGAGGAGCCTCCGCCCGCGGCCGCCGCCGAGGTCTCGCCGGCGCCGGTTTCCGACCCGACCGCGGATCTCCCCCCGCCGCTCCCGCCGCCGGATCTCGCGCCCCCGGAGCCCCCACCGCCCGCGGCCGACCTCGCCGATCCGCTCGACCTCCTCTGGGGACACCGGCTGGAGTTCGCTCCCGGTGGTGAGCCGCTCGTCACCATCCGTCTCATGCAGGGCCAGGAGGAGATCGCCTTCCGGCCCCGTGGACCGGCACGGATCGCGCTCCGCGGCGGCGGGGCCGTGGAGGTCCCGGCCGGCATCCGGCTCACGGTCCGAGCCCCGTCCGCGACGCCCGCGAAGGCGTCGTGGCACGTCGTCGTCTCGGAGGGCGACCACGACGCGCTTCTCGCCTCCCGCGCCGCGCTCGCCGCGGAGGGCTTCCCCGCCCGGATCCGCGTGACCGGAGCGGTGCACGGGATCGCGGGGCGGGTGCTCGACAACCGGCGGGAGCAGCTCGTCGTGGACGGCGACGGCACCGAGGCCGGGGCGCGCCTCGTCCTCGCCGCAATGAAGGAGAAGGGGATCCACGGGTCCCTGGCGGACGAGATCGCCGCCCGGCCGGAGGGGACGCTGGTCCTCCACGGCCCGGGGGGCGCGCCGCTGGGCGAGGCGGACGCGGCGCTCACCGCGGTGGTGGAAGGAGACCAGGGATTCGTGGTCGAGGCGGTGGAGCACGGGCTGGGGAAGGCCGCGCGCTCCCGCGAGGACCGCTCCTACCGCGGGCGGCTCTACGTCACGCTCGACGCGCGCGGGACCCTGGCGGCGATCCACGGCGTCCCGCTGGAGGAGCTGCTCCTGGGGCTGGTCCCGAGCGAGATGCCGGGATCCTCCCCGCTCGAGGCGCTCAAGGCGCAGGCGGTCACCGCCCGGTCCAACGTGCTCGCCCAGATCGGGACGCGGCACCTCGAGGACCCGTTCATGCTCTGCGCCGAGGTTCACTGCCAGGCGTACCGGGGGGACGGCGCCCGGACCGCCCGCTCCGACGAGGCGGTGCGGGCCACGCGCGGCGAGGTGCTGTTCGCACGGACGAGGCTCGTCGATGCCGTGTACTCGGCCATGTGCGGAGGTCACGGCGAGGACAACGACTCGGTCTGGGCGCAGCCGCCCTCGACGAGCCTGCGCGGGCGGCCCGATCTCCCGCCCGGGGAGGCGGCGCGCTGGGCCGCTGGGCTCCGCCAGGACGCCGCTGTCCGCGCCTTCCTCGCGGCGCCCTCGAATGCCTGGTGCCGCATCCCCGCCGCGCGCCGCGACCGGTTCCGGTGGGAGCGGCGCCTCGACCCGGCGCGGCTCCAGCTCCTCGGCGACGCCCTCGACGTGGGGCGCATCCGCGACCTGCGCGTGACCGCCCGCGGTGCCTCGGGGCGGGCGCGGACCGTGCGGGTCGAGGGCGAGCGTGGCGCCGTGGTCCTCGGGCCGGAGCTGCGCATCCGCCGCGCCCTGGGAGATCTCCCGTCGGCGCTGTTCGTCGTGGACCGGGACGGCGAGGTCATCGTGCTCCGCGGCGGAGGATGGGGTCACGGCGTGGGGCTGTGCCAGTGGGGCGCGGTGGGCAGGGCGATGTCGGGCCAGGGCCACCTCGAGATCCTGCGCGCCTACTTCGCGGGAGCCGAAGTGGCGAAGCTCTATTGAGCCCGAGGCCTGAGGTCTGGCCGGGCCGCGGTTTCCTCCCGGCCTACACCATCCGTTCAGCACACGCCCGCCCGCCCGCTCGCTCGCGCCCGCACGAGCCGGCACGCGTTCGGGCCGGTGCCATGCCGCGCCGGTCGTTCCAGCTTCTCCGCGGGGGCATCTTCCTCGCCACCCAGTGAAACCGGATGGACCACGACTGCACGGTTCTCGTCGTCGAGGACGACGAGGGCGCGCGGACCGCGCTCGGCAGCTTCCTCCAGGCGAACGGATTCGGCATCCGGGCGGCCAGCTCCGGCGCGGACGCGCTCGCCGCGCTCGCGGGGCCGCCCCCGGACGCGGTGCTGCTCGATCTGGTCCTGCCGGAGCCCGACGGCTTCGAGGTCCTGCGCCGCATCCGGGCGAACGACCCGCGCCTCCCGGTGATCGTGCTCTCCGCCCTGGCCCAGGCGGAGGACGTGGTCCGGGCGATGAAGCTCGGGGCCACCGACTACCTCCCGAAACCCTTCGAACCGGCGGAGCTCGACCTCGTGCTCCGCCGCGCGCTCGAGGCGCAGCGGCGCCCCGCCCCCGGGCCGCGCCTCGCCGAGGCCGACGAGGGTGGTCTGCCGATCCTCTCCGGCCCGATGGAGCGGGTCCGGGATCTCGTCGAGCGGATCGCCGACACCGACGTCCCGGTCCTGCTCGTGGGCGAGAGCGGCGTGGGCAAGGACGTCATCGCGCGCCGGATCCACGCCCGCAGCCGGCGGGGGACGCGGGCCTTCGTGAAGATCAACTGCGCCGCCCTGCCGGGCGAGCTCCTGGAGAGCGAGCGCTTCGGGCACGAGAAGGGCGCCTTCACCGGCGCGCACGCGGAGAAGCCGGGCAAGTTCGAGCTCGCCCACCAGGGGACGATCTTCCTGGACGAGATCGGCGAGATGGATCCGCGCCTCCAGGCGAAGCTGCTCCAGGTGCTCCAGGACGAGGAGTTCTACCGCGTCGGCGGGAAGCGCCCGGTGCGGGTGGACGCGCGGGTCCTCACCGCCACGAACCGAGTGCTCGAGGAGGCGATCCGCCAGGGGACCTTCCGGGAGGACCTCTTCTACCGCCTCAACGTGGTCACGGTCCGTGTACCCCCGCTGCGCGAGCGGCGGGAGGAGATCGGCCCGCTGGTGCGCCACTTCGTGGAGAAGTACCGGCGGCGCTACGGGGGCGGGCTCGAGGAGGTGCCCCCGGAGGTGCTCGAGCGGTTCCTGCACCACGACTGGCCGGGCAACGTGCGCGAGCTCGAGAACCTGGTGCGCCGCCTCGTCGTGCTCCGCGATCCGGCCATGGTGCTGGGGGAGCTCGTCGCCCGTCCGGCCGCACTCCGGGCCGTGCCCAACACCGTGGCGGCGGCGCCGCAGCCCGCCGAGGACGCGCCGCTCAAGGAGGTGGCGCGCCGCGCGGCCCGCGTCGCCGAGCGCGAGGCCATCCTGCGCGCCCTCAAGCGCACCGGCTGGAACAAGCGCAAGGCCGCCCGGCGGCTCCAGGTGAGCTACAAGGCGCTGCTCTACAA
>JAEZXM010000064.1 GCA_023419875.1 Pseudomonadota bacterium
CCCCTGGGCCGCGGGCGGACCTCCCCTCGCGCTCGACGCGGTCCGCGTCGGCATCTCGCTGTACGGCTACCGGCCCGGCCCGGGCTGCGGGCCCGACGCCGACCTGCGCCCGGTCCTCTCGCTCCGCAGCCGCGTGGTGCGCGTCGCGGACCTCGCCGCCGGCGGAACGGTCGGCTACGGCCGCACCTGGGTGGCTCGGCGCCCCTCGCGGATCGCGCTCGTCATGGCGGGCTACGCCGACGGGTACCGGCGCATCCTGGGCGGCCGGGCCCATGCCATCGTCCGCGGCCGGCGCGCTCCGGTGGTGGGCCGCGTGTCGATGGACATGATCGTGCTCGACGTGACCGACGTGCCCGTCGTGGTCGAGGGCGACGTGGCGACGCTCCTCGGCGCCGACGGAACGGAGCGCGTGGATGCGGACGAGCTGGCGAGCCTCGCCGGAACCATCTCCTACGAGATCCTGGCGGGGATCTCGGCGCGCGTGCCGCGGCTCTACCTGCGCGGGGGCGAGCTCGAGGAGGTCTCGACCCTGACCGACCGGCGGCCTCGCCCCGCGTGAGGCGGGCCGGCACGATCACGGCCGGGCCGCGCCGGGCCCGGCGAGGTATATTCGGGGCCCCATGACCGTCGACGTCGAGACCGGCTCCACCCTGACCTTCGACAAGTTCTGGCGCTGGCTGAAGCGCCACCCGAACTGCATCCTCCGCGCCGGGACGCCGGACGCGACCTTCTTCGACCAGGATGATCTGCACTGGCATCTCGAGGAGGACGAGGACCGCGTGCCGCTCGTCCAGCTCCTGCGTGGGAAGCAGATCCTCGGCGAGATGGCGATCGAGGTGCGCGAGGTCCTCTTCGTCCAGGTGATGCCGGAGCCGGGCGGAGAGGCGGGACACTTCCTCTTCGAGCTGTGGGGCGGCGGCGGGGAGGAGCCCTTCGCCGTCTACCACTTCGCCATGGCGCACGGCCTCGACGAGGACGGCGGGCACCGCACGCAGCTCAAGCAGTGACAGGTTGACGCGTTGCGCGCGCCGCCGGCCCCTCGCTATGCTGCCGGCGTGGCCCTGACGCACTCACCCGCCCGTCGATTTTCGAGCCCCCCGCCCCGGTCCGGGCGCCGGGCGGGCTCGTGCGCGGGTCGCGCGTAGCGGGGCCGCTCCAGCACCAAACCGCACGGACCTGGACGGGGGGACTCCTCCTCGTGAGCCCACCTGCCGTCTCTCCCCGCCGTTCGCGGAGGTCCGTCCATGTCTTCGAAGCTCGTCTCGAAGGAAGCGCTCGCGCGCGCCCTGGCGCTGCGCGATCTCACCGATCCGTCCCAGGGCCCGCACGCCATGCAAAGCCTGCTGACCGCGGTCACCCGGGCGCTCGCCGGTGCCTGGCGCTGTCCCGTCCGCGTCGAGCGGGCCGCCCCGGTCGTCTCCGTCGCAGACAACTACGACCGGCTCCACTACCCCGCGGGCGGCGCCGCGCGCGACGCGCGGTACACCCGCTACGTCGGCCCGGACACCCTGCTCCGCACGCAGACGTCCGCGATGATCCCCCCGCTCCTGCGCCGGCTCGCGGCCGAGCCTCGGCCGCCAGCCGACGTCCTGCTCGTCTGCCCCGGCCTCGTCTACCGCCGCGACGTCATCGACCGGCTCCACACCGGGGAGCCGCATCAGGTGGACCTCTGGCGCATCCGGCTGGGCCCGCCGCTCGGCGCGAGGGACCTCGACGCGATGATCGCCGAGGTGTCCGCCGCGGCCGCGCCCGGGCGAGCCGTCCGCGTGCTCCCCGCCTCCCACCCGTACACGGTGGGTGGACGGCAGATCGACGTGGGGAGCGGCGACGGGTGGGTGGAGATCGGTGAGTGCGGGCTCGCCCTCCCCGACCTCCTCCGCGAGTCCGGGCTGCCCGAGGGCGCGACCGGGCTCGCCATGGGGCTCGGGCTCGACCGGCTCGTCATGCTCCGCAAGGGCATCGACGACATCCGGCTCCTCCGCTCGGAGGATCCGCGGGTCGCCGGGCAGATGCTCGATCTCGCGCCCTACCGGCCCGTCTCGCGCCAGCCGCCCATCCGGCGCGATCTCTCGATCGCGGTCGCGGCGGCGGCCGCGGCCGAGGAGCTGGGCGACCGCGTGCGGGAGGCCCTCGGCCCGCGCGCGGGCGATGTCGAGGCGGTGGAGGTGCTCGGCGAGACGCCCGGGGACGCGCTTCCCCCGGCGGCCTGGGCGCGGCTCGGCCTCCGCCCGGGGCAGAAGAACGTGCTCCTCCGGGTGGTGCTCCGCTCTCCCGAGCGCACCTTGACCGACGCCGAGGCGAACGAGCTCCGGGACGCCGTCTACGGCGCGCTGCACGAGGGGACGGCGCACGAGTGGGCCGTTGATCCGGTGTGAAGGACGACGGCGGGCCGAGGACGAAGACGGGACCGGACCGCCCGTGTTCCCCTCTGCTAAGCTCCCCCCGTGCGCTTCCCCGAGTACGACCGCCTCGACGCCGTCGGCCTCGCCCATCTCGTCGCTCGCCGCGAGGTGAGCGCTGCCGAGGTGCTCGAGGCCGCGCTCGAGCGTGCCGACGCGCGCAATCCGCCGATCAACGCGCTCGTCTCCCGCTTCGACGGCGAGGCGCGCGCCCGCGCCCGAACGGCGCTGCCCCCTGGGCCGCTCTCCGGCGTCCCGTTCCTCCTCAAGGACCTCGCCACCGCCTGGGCCGGCCACCCGCTCACCGACGGCTCGCGCTTCCTCCGCGAGGTCGTCGCCCCAGACGACAGCGGCGTGGTCCGGCGGCTCAAGGCGGCGGGCCTCGTGCTCTTCGGCCAGACCAGCACCCCGGAGTTCGGCATCCGCCCGGTGACCGAGCCGCAGCTCCGAGGACCGTGCCGGAACCCCTGGAACCTCGAGCACACACCGGGCGGCTCCTCCGGCGGTTCCGCGGCCGCGGTCGCGGCGCGGATCGTCCCCGCCGCACAGGGCAACGACGGCGGCGGATCGCTGCGCATCCCGGCCTCGTGCTGCGGCCTGTTCGCGCTCAAGGCGAGCCGCGGGCGCGTGAGCTGGGGGCCGCTTCAAGGTCCCGCGCTCTCCGGCCTCGCCGTGCAGGGCGTCATCACCCGCTCCGTCCGCGATTCCGCCGCGCTCCTCGACGTGCTCTCCGGTCCCTGTCCCGGCGATCCCTACACGGCGCCCCCGCCACCCCGCCCGTTCCTGGCCGAGGCGGGGATGCCGCCCGGTCGCCTGCGGGTGGCGGTGACGCGGCGATCGCTGTTCGGGCGGTACACGGACCGCGAATGCGCGGAGGCGGTGGAGCGGGCCGCGCGGCTCCTCACCGACCTCGGCCACGACGTGGACGAGGCGCACCCGGACATCGCCCGCGAGCCGCTCATCCGCGCGTACCTGACCGCCTCGGTCGCCCAGACCGCGGCGGACGTCGCCCACGCGACCGTCGCGCTGGGACGCCGGCCGCGCCCATTCGAGCTCGAGCCCGAGACGCGCCTCCTGGCCGCCGCCGGCCGCCGCATCTCCGCCGGCGCCCTGGTGACCGCCGAGGCCGAGATGCACCGGGCCACGCGGGCGATGGCCGCGTTCCACGCCGCGTACGACGTCCTCGTCACCCCCACGCTCGCCCAGCCTCCGCTGCGGATCGGCGCGCTGGGTCTCACCCCCGGCCAGCGGTTCGGGATCCGCCTCGTCGCCGCCGTGCCGCTGCGGCGGCTCATCGAGTACGTCTTCGAGACCCTGTCGCCCCGGTCCTTCGACGCGACCGGCAACACGATGCTGTTCAACCAGACCGGCCAGCCCGCGATGACCGTCCCGCTCCACGTCACGGCGCGCGGCCTCCCCGTCGGCGTGCAGGTCGCCGGCCGGTTCGGGGAGGAGTCGACGCTCTTCCGGCTCGCGGCGCAGCTCGAGGAGGCGCAGCCGTGGGCGCACCGGGTGCCGCCGATCGCCGGAACGTGAACGCTCGACCCCTGGAACGGAAGGAGCTCGACGTGATCGACCATCTCACGCTCAAGGTGAAGGACCTCGCGAAGGCCAAGGCCTTCTTCGCCGCCGCGCTCGGTCCGCTGGGCTACGTCGTCATGATGGAGTTCGACGGCGCGGTCGGCATGGGCGCGGACGGAAAGGCCGACCTGTGGATCGCCCAGGACCCGGCGAACGTCCGGCCCACCCACCTGGCCTTCCTGGCGCCGAGCCGCGCCGCGGTGGACGCGTTCCACGCTGCCGCGCTCGCCGCGGGCGCGAAGGACAACGGCGGCCCCGGGCTCCGGAAGGAGTACCACCCGACGTACTACGCCGCGTTCGTCCTCGACGAGAACGGACACAACATCGAGGCCGTCGTGCACCGGCCCGGGTGACCGATCCGGAGGCGCCTGCACGCACGCCCGCCCGTGGCCCCGCGCCGGCGGACTGCCCAGGTTTGCCCTGGGAGGCAGGCGATGGAAAGCAAGGCAAAGGTACTCGGTCACCCGATCCACCCGATGCTGATCGTGTTCCCGCTGGGGCTCTTGGCGACGTCGTTCTTCTTCGATCTGATCCGGGCAGCGGGCGGGGGCCCGAGCTTCTCCCGGGCGTCCTTCTACATGATCGCCGCCGGCATCATCGGCGGGCTCGTCGCGGCGGTGTTCGGCCTCGTGGACTGGCTGGCAATCCCGAACGGCAGCCGCGCGAAGCGCGTCGGCGCGCTGCACGGCATCCTGAACGTGGTCGTGGTGGGGATCTTCATCATCTCGTGGGGCATTCGTTATGCCGACCCCGACGAGCAGATGACGCCTGCCGTCGTCCTCTCGGCGATCGCCGTCGCGCTCGCCCTCGTATCCGGGTGGCTCGGCGGGGAGCTCGTGGACCGGCTCGGCGTCGGCGTGGACGAGGGCGCGCACGTGGATGCGCCGAGCTCGCTCTCCGGGCGGCCGGCATCCGAGCGGCACGTCGAGCCGCGGCCCCTCGAGCCTCGACGGGTGACCTGACCCGGGGACGCCGTTCCGGAGACCGCCCCGGGAATCCCCACCCCGGGCCTCCGCCACCCTTGACCCTGCCGGCCGTGCCCTGGCATCCATTTGCCATGGGCCCTCTCCCCCGGCTCGGAACCGTGCTCGCCTGCGCTCTCGGCGCGGCCTGCTACACGGTCGAGACGCGCACGCGCGAGC
>JAEZXM010000091.1 GCA_023419875.1 Pseudomonadota bacterium
GTGGAACCCGGCCCGGCCGGCGCCCCTCGCCCAGCTCGCGGGCGGGCGGCCCTTCGACCTCGTCACCATGGGTCACGTCCTGAACGAGCTCTGGAACGGCCAGGACGCGGACCTCCGGCGGGCGGCGCTGGTCGAGGAGGCGCTGGGGCTCGTCGCGCCCGGCGGGTCGCTGGTGGTGATCGAGCCCGCGCTCCGCGACACCTCCCGCGCGCTGCTGCGGCTCCGCGATCGGATGGTGGGGCGCGGGTTCGCGGTGCGGGCGCCGTGCCTCTTCCGCGGCGCCTGCCCGGCGCTTCTGCGCGAGACGGATTGGTGCCACGCGGAGCGGCCGGTGGAGGCGCCGCCGCTCGTCGCGCAGCTCGCGCGGGCGGCCGGGCTCCGGCGCGAGGCGGTGAAGATGAGCTACCTCGTGCTCGCGCCGAAGGGGGAGGGCTGGGCGGCGCCGCCGGAGGGGCGGGTATTCCGGATCGTGTCCGAGCCGCTCGCCGGGAAGGGCCGGCTCCGGTACATGGGGTGCGGGCCGGAGGGGCGGATGGGGCTGGCCCTCCAGGAGAAGCACGTCGGCGAGGGGAACCGGAGGTTCACGGAGCTCCTGCGCGGCGACGTCGTCCTCGTGACCGGCGGTGAGCCCCGCGGCGACGGGATCGCGCTCGACGCGGCCTCCGAGGTGCGGGTGATCGCGCCGGCGGGGCGGCCGGTGCCTGCGCGCGGAGAATGAGAGAGGCCGGAGCCTCGCGGCCCCGGCCTCAGGATGCTTCTGACGCGCTTGGCGAGACGCTGCGGCGCGCCGACTACGCCTGGTTGGCTGCGCCTACCACCAGTGGAAGCTCGACCAGGTGGGGGTGCCCGCCGAGAACCGGAAGGTGTACGGCGCGCTTCCGGGCAGCGGCATCTGCCTGCAGGTGACCGCGGTGTTGTTCACGGTCACGGTGCGGTTCCCCATCTCCGAGCAGCCCCAGCCGTTGATCGGGCCGTTGACGATGTAGCAGACGGCGCCGCTGGTGTTGAAGTTGCCGCTCTGACCGCCGCTCACGGTCGTGCAGGTACCGCCGCCGCCGCCTCCGCCACCGCCGCTGGTGTTGAAGGTGGCGGTCACGGAGCGCCCCGTGGTCATGCTGACCGTGCAGCTCCCGGTGCCGGTGCAGGCGCCGCTCCAGCCGGCGAAGGTGGAGCCCGAGGCCGCGGACTGACTCAAGGTCACGGTCGTGCCGCTCGAGTAGTTCTCGTTGCAGTCGGAGCCGCAGTTGATGCCGCCGGGATTCGAGGTCACCGTGCCCGTGCCGCTGCCGCTCCGGCTCACGTTGAGCGCGAAGGTCGTACCGCCGCCGCCGCCGCTGGCGTTGAAGGTGGCGGTGACGGAGCGGGCCGCGGTCATGGTGACGACGCAGCTCCCGGTTCCGCTGCACGAGCCGCCCCAGCCGGCGAAGGTCGAGCCCGAGGCCGCGGACTGGTTCAGGGTCACGGTGGTGCCGCTCGCGTAGCTCTCGCTGCAGTCGGAGCCGCAGTTGATGCCGCCGGGATTCGAGGTCACCGTGCCGCTGCCCGAGCCGTTGCGGGTGACGTTGAGGCCGAAGGTGGTCCCGCCGCCGCCGCCGCCGCCGTTCACGGTGAAGGTGAAGGAGTTGCTCCGGAACCCGGCGCCGCCGACCATGAGCTCGGTGCCCGCCTCGAAGGCGTGCAGGTACCACGAACGCTGGACCCAGCCTCGGTTCACGGAGTCGTCGATGAACGCCTTGAGGTCGGCGTTGAGAGAGCTCGTGGCGCTCGTACGGCGGTAGGCGACGTAGTTCCAGCCGATGTTGGAGTACCAGACCTCCCAGGTCGCGCCGGCGATGCTCACGTTGTTCGCGACCATCGAGCCGGCGGGTTGGATCGAGCCGTTGCGATCGAGCCAGATCATGATCTCGGCGCCGCCGTTGTAGCCGCTGGCCGAGCTGCTGTTCGGGCTGAGCCAGGCCTCGGCGGCGATGTTCCAGGTGCCGGAGGAGGCGCGGGTGACGCTCCAGCTGAAGGGAGCGCTGCTCACGTTGCTGTACACGATCGGCATGCCGCTGCCGGACGTGCAGTCACCCCAGTGGCAGCCCTTCCAGACCGACGGATAGGACGCGACCGAGCCCGGCTGGTTGTGGCTGGAGCTCGTGACGGTGAAGGCGTTCTGGCTGGTGTTGGGGACGTCGATGCACTGGGCGGTGCTGGCGCCCCAGACGTTGTTGGCGATCTTGTACTGACCGCTCATCACCGAGATCACGCCATACTTCTCGCACGTCGAGACGGCGAAGGTCGGGGAAGCGATCGGCAGGAGGATCGAAGCGACCAAGAGCAGACGACGCATGCGCGTGTGCCTCCGAGGACGTCGGGTGGACGCCGGGCCGCCACCGGTTGCACGGGAGGGGCGAGCCCGGGATTGCGACCATTGAAGCGGAGTGCACGGGAGCCATATCAGGATCCGCGGCGTTCCGTCGATCTCCGCAAGAGGGGCGCCACATGTGCGCGCACACAATGCGAACCGGGAGGCCGGCACCGAGAGCCGGGCCGCGTTTGCGCAACCGTTTTGCATGGGCCGCGCGTCGGACGGGTGGACGAGCGTTCGCGGTCGGGCCCATCCTGGAACCCTCGCTTGCCGGGACGCTCGGGGGCCCGCGCGGCACGGCCCGCGCCTGGCGGCAGGGCAGGGGAGCTGGCCGACGGATGACCCCGGTGAGGTATGATCGCGGGATAACGGGCATCCGCTTTCGACCGGAGGAGAGATGGCGAGGAAGGGCGACGGCTATCGAATTCTCCCCGGGGCGCTCACGTGCCTTGCCCTGGCCGCCGCGGGCTGCATCGGCGACCGTCCCACACCGATCGACGAGGACCAGGCCTGGATCCAGGTCTCCACCGAGAGCGTGCGCTTCGAGAAGACCGCCTACGTGCCGGAGTCGCTCACGCCGCCCATCGGTGTCGTCCAGCTCGCATTCGACGGAGCCGCGGCCCCCTCAGGCGCACCCTTCGTGGGCGTGGATTTCGGGGAACTCCCCGACTGGCTCCTGGCCGAGGTGAGCGCGGATTCGTCGAGATGGGCCGTTGCGCTCGGGGTGCCAGGCGCGATCGCGATCGAGAGCGGGATCTACACCACGACCGTGTGGGTGGCGTGGCAGGGCGCTGACAACTCACCGGTGCCGCTCGATGTCACTCTCGTCGTCCATCCGCACCCCGGCTCGTGGCAACCCGGGCAGCGCTCCGTGGAGAGTCGGACGGGTCACACCACCACCGCGCTCGCCAGCGGTGGCGCACTCGTCGTCGGTGGGAGCGGGACCGAGAACGGCATCGAGCGGCTCGATCCCGCGACGGGGGTCTGGACGTCGGCGGGCACTCTGGTTCACGGGCGCACCGACCACACCGCGACCCTCCTGCCGACGGGCGAGGTTCTCGTGGCGGGCGGTTTGAACTGGGCCGAAACAGAGCACCCTTCCGGAACCTGGGAGGTCTACGACCCGGCGACCGAGAGCGTGGTCGCGACCGGGTCCCTCCTCGCCGCGCGGTACAGCCACGACGCCGTGCTGCTTCACGATGGACGTGTGCTGATCGTCGGGGGCTACGATACTCCGCATCGTGGTCAGACCGCGGAGCGAACCGCGGAGTTCTTCGATCCGTGGACGCGAACCTTGGCCGTCGCCGGCATGCTCCACGAGGAGCCCTCGGTACCCACGGATGCAGCAATTCTCGCCGATGGCCGCGTGCTCGTCACCAGCCGCAACACGCCAGGCGCAGAGCTCTTCGATCCGAGCGCCGAGGTCTGGACCGTGCAGGCTCCCATGTCGCGAACCCGGCACAGCCACATGCTCGTCGGGCTCGCGGACGGACGAGCCCTTGTCCTGGGCGGTTCTGATGTTGGGGGAAGCATCCTCGCCACGGAGATCTATGACCCGCAGTCGGGCCGGTGGTCGCCGGCGGGTTCGTTGTCGTGGCCCCACGTGGACGTCAGATCCGACACGGTGCTTCTCATGAGTGGCAGGGTCCTCGTGGCGGGCACCGGCGCCATGCCTCTGCACTCGGCGGTCGAGGTCTTCGACCCCTCGTCGGAGGAGTGGTCGGTGGTGGGAACCCTCGGCTCACCTCGCGCTGGCCACACCGTGACGGACCTGGGCGACGGTCGCGTTCTCGCGGTCGGCGGCATCCCGCTTCAGGAACGCCCCGAGTTCTGGCGTGTGCCTTTCCCCTGAGAGGGTTCCTCCTGGCGATCGCTTCTGCACGCGATCTCGGCCGCGACAAGCGTCCGCCTGGACACCGCGCCGCCGACCCGTTACGCACGCGCCATGGAATGGCGACCGCTCGGTGGCTCGGGGCTGCAGGTGCCGGTGCTCACGCTGGGGACCGGAACGTTCGGAGGCTCGA